>JAFGON010000057.1 GCA_016926475.1 candidate division WOR-3 bacterium
ACCGTCGGCGACATCGTATACAAATATATTATCCCGCTGACTAACGTCACGACCGTGAATACAATCATTCGAACCTTGTTCATCGACATTTTAATTTTCTCCTTGCCCTTTTTATCTCTGACAGATCATTTTATCTTTTCAAAAACAGTACGCAATTCTTCTAACCACTTTCTTTTAGGTTTGCGCCTATCCATGAGATTCTGCGATAGATTGACCCTCAAGGTGTCCGGATCAACTTTTCTTATTAGTTTTTTACCTGTCGCTATTGATATATCGCCGGTCTGCTCCGACACCACTATGCTTATTGCGTCTGTTTCCTCAGCGATACCCATGGCTGCTCTGTGCCTCATTCCAAGTTGGCTCGATTCTTTCCCTAGGTACCTGTTTGTCCATGGAAGACGGGTTTTAGCAGCGATAATTTTCGTGTCTTTTATTATCACCGCACCATCATGTAGAGGAGATCCTTTGGTGAATATAGTTTCGAGAAGAAAACTCGATACAGTGGCGTCCAAACTGACACCGTCCTCTCTGAGAAGGTGCTTCAGTCCGACATACCTTTCAATGACTATCAATGCGCCAATATACTGATCTGACAGCCATTGGCATGCTTCCACGATTTCTTCGATGTTTTTCTGAGTGTGTTCTTCTCTGTCCCTTCTCAAGAAGTTGAAAAACTGCTTTTTGCCGATAGTCGAGAGGATGGACCTTATTTCCGGCTGGAACAGTATGACAAAAGCTATTAGCCATACTGTTTCCAGTCCTTTTAAAAGCCATGAAAGAGCACGCAATTGAAGAATATTCGCCATGAAACCGAGAATGAAAACAACTACAAGCCCGGTCAGCATCGAAATGGCTTTCGTCCCTCGGAAAAATATCAGCACAAAATAAATTATCAGTGCTACGAGGAATATGTCTATAAAGTCAAGAGTTATGAATTGAATTAAATTCATCTTCCTTCCTTTATCGCCCCGTATGCCACATCGAGAGCCTTCTTCGTCTGTTCGACATCGTGAGTTCTGAAAAGCCTCACGCCTTGCATCAAAGCGAGAGTTGACAGAGAAAGGGTTCCGGAAAGCCTTTCAGCAGGGGTCTGCCCCCCCCCGAGAGCGCCTATGAGCGATTTTCTCGATAGCCCTATGTAAACAGGTCTTTCCAAATATTCACCCAAATCTTTCAAACTTTTCAACAAAGACAAATTGTGCTTGAAGGTCTTTCCAAATCCAATACCGGGATCAAAAACGATTTTCTCTTTCATAATTCCAAAAGATAATGCTTTCTCCTGCTGGCGATCAAGGTAGTCCCTAACTTCTTCAAAAACGTTTTCGTAATGAGGGTTTTCCTGCATGGTGTAAGGATCACCTTTTTTGTGCATTAAAACTACTCCGCATGAATTTTCAAGAACAGTCCTCATCATTTCTTCGTTTTCAAGACCTGATACATCGTTGACCGCATCGCAGCCCTCTTTCAGGGCTTTTTGGGCTGTCGAAGGATGGACGGTGTCAATCGAAATCGGAAGGTCGGTTATTTTTCTCAAAGCAGAAATAACCGGAAAAACTCTCGCAAATTCCTGTTCGGGACTGACTCTCTCGCTTCCGGGTCTGGTGGATTCACCCCCTACGTCGAGCATATCCGCTCCCTGATCGATCATTTCCAGAGCTAGCTCTACGGCTTTTTCCGACTCGAATTTTCTCGACTGTTCGTAAAAACTGTCCGGGGTGACGTTTATGATTCCAATGATTCTAGGTTTGTCCAGAACTATCTCCTTCTCACTCATCTTCCATACAAAATCAGATACAAGCCTGTCGTGGCTTGAGAGGATTTTTCGAATCTTTTCTGACAGCTCGCTCAGGTGAAACTGCTGTATTTTTATCTTTTCAGCGATGACGTGAAGCTGAGACCTGGTGCCCATGATGAGGACCTTTGTCCTCAAAGAAGTACCGTTGATCACGCCTCCCGCTACAGCGGCTTCGGCTCCAGACGAAAGAGCCGCCTGCTTGAGGACGTTGCCACCCGCCATAGAAAGGTCGTCGATGAAAATACAAACAATCTCGGATTTTCTCCACATCAGGTCCCATGCTTCCCTGTCGACTCCAATCCTCTCAAAAACACCGTAGACCTCGTCTCTGTTGTCCAGAGAAATGACGCAGGCTTTCATTCAGAATCCTCGCTTAAAGGTGTCTTGCCGCATTCTTTTATGATTTCATCTATTTCAGCTCCGGTGACGACTTCTTTCTCGAGGAGTTTCTTCACTGTCTTTTCAAAGACTTCGAGGTTGTCTTTTAAAATCTTGACGGCTTTTTCGTAAGAAATTTCGAGTATTTTCTTGACCTCCTGGTCTATTATTTCAGCCGTGACCTCCGAGTACTCTTTACCGTAAGAAAATTCTTTTCCGCCTATCGAAAACCTCTCGTCAGATTTACCGTAATTAACCGGACCGACTTTATCGCTCATGCCCCACTCGACAACGAGTGTTCTCGCTATCAGAGAAGCTCTTTCAAGGTCGTTCGCCGCGCCTGACGTAGGTTCACCAAAGACCATCATCTCGGCGGCTCTTCCGCCCAACAGCTGACATAGTATGCTCTCAATGTATTTTTTTCTGTAAATCCTCTTGTCGTCTATAGGAAGGGATTGAGTAACGCCGAGAGCTCTTCCCCTGGGTATGATCGAAACTTTGTGAATGGGGTCGGATTCGGGTGTGAACTTCGCCACAATCGCGTGTCCCGCTTCGTGGTTCGCCGTGATTACCTTTTCTTTTTCGTTTATCAGAAGGGATTTGCGTTCCACCCCCATAAGTATCTTGTCTTTAGCCCACTCGAAATCGACCATCTCTATATAGTCTTTGCCCTTTTTCGCCGCCTGAAGAGCCGCTTCGTTCGCCATGTTGGCAAGGTCGGCGCCTACAAAACCCGGGCTTTGCTTGGCTATAACGCTCAGATCCACATCGGGCGAGAGAGGAAGGTCTCTTGTGTGAACTTCGAGTATTCCTTTTCTGCCTTTGACGTCGGGGACATCGACTATTACCCTTCTGTCGAATCTTCCCGGCCTGAGCAGGGCGTTGTCGAGTATCTCCGGTCTGTTGGTGGCTGCTACGACTATTATTCCCTGGTTTTGTTCAAACCCGTCCATTTCCGAAAGAAGCGCGTTAAGTGTCTGTTCCCTTTCTTCGTGCGCTCCGGATAACGTGTTGCCTCTGTGCCTTCCGACCGCGTCAATTTCGTCAATGAAAATTATACAAGGAGTGTTCTCTTTGGCGTTCTTGAAAAGATCACGTACTCTGCTTGCCCCGACTCCGACGAAAATTTCTACGAAATCCGACCCTGTGATGGAGAAAAAGGGGACATCAGCTTCACCGGCGACCGCTCTTGCCAACAAAGTCTTTCCTGTTCCGGGAGCGCCTATGAGCAGGACTCCTTTAGGAACCTTAGCCCCGAGTCTGGTGAATTTTTTGGGATCTTTAAGAAATTCTATCACTTCCTTGAGTTCATCTTTGGCTTCGTCGCCTCCCGCAACATCTTTGAAAGTGACCTTGTTTTTTGTCGCGATAAACCTTTTAGCTCTGGATTTGGCAAAAGAAAAAGCCTTTCCGGATCCTTGGCTGTCCATCATGTATCTCCATATAAAAATCCACGCGACAAAAATGACTACTATCGGTATCCAGGGCAGAATATACTGCCAGAAATTTGAAGGGCTTTTTGAAGAGACGACTACAGAGCTGTCGGACAGTATTTCTCTAATTAGGTCGGGGTCAGGATACGGAATCCTCGTCTTGAAAAGTTTAAATTCGTCCTTCTCAGGGTCGATCCTGACGCGCTCGTTCAACTCACCCTCGATTTCCTGTTCCACTACCACGAGAGATTTGACTTTACCTTCTTTCAACAATCCATAAAAATAAGAAAAATCGACGGTCTCCCTTTTTTCTCTCTTCATACCCCAGATTTCAGATATGACAAGACCTACCAAAATTATGGCTACCCAGAATAGCATTCCTTTTAAAAACGAAAATTTTTTATTGTTAGGCAATTTTTTTCAACCTCCTGAGATCATTCCAAGATCAATTGTTCATATCAACCCAAAACCGCAACATAGGGAAGGTTGCGATATTTTTCGTTCCAGTCCAAACCGTAACCTACAACGAATTTATCCGGAATTCTCACACCCGTGAAATCAATGGTGAGTTCCGTCTGTCTTCTCGTAGGTTTGTCAAGAAATGCGCATATCTTCAAAGTTTTCGGAGACCTCGAAGCGAGAAGATTTCTTATGTACGAAATAGTCAGACCTGTGTCAACTATGTCTTCGATGAGCAAGACGTTTTTCCCAGCAATAGGCTGGTCGAGATCTTTGTTTATCTTCACGACGCCGCTTGTCCTGGTCGAATCCCCGTAAGAAGAAGCCGCCATAAAATCGAGGCCGACCGGGAATTTCAATTTTCTCATCAAATCAGAAGTGAAGACTATCGACCCTTTGAGAATCGAAACGAGAACCACCTCTTGGTAACCGGAGTAGAAGCCGTTCAACTCCGACGCAATTTTCTCTATCGCGTTGCTTATCTCGTTTTCGTCGAGTAGTATCTGTTTTATCTCCACCTTGTTTACCGCCTTTTGAAAATCAGAAGCCTGCCCCTTGAAATCTTTGCTTTGACATCTCCGCTGTCAAGGCGCGTCCCGGCAAGACCGGAAGCCAAAGCGTAAAGCCTTTCAGTCTGGTTGCTGTCTATGGATAGATGCCCGGCTTTCAACGCCGCTTTCCTGAGCATTCTCCTTTTTAAATGGCAGGGCAATTTTCTTAATTCTTTCAAGTTTATAGTATAACCTTCAGGGTTTAGCCAGGCAACATCATTTAACAGCCTTTCCTCAATCTGTTCGAGGGTCTTTTCGTCCTGTTCAAGAAACGCGAACAGCCTTTCAAAATAAACCCGGTAATCTCTGCCGGAAATCTCTCCGAAAACCGGCATAAGGGATTTTCTTATTCTGTTCCTCTTGAAATCCATCAGTTCATTTGTGGAATCCTCTGAAAACTCAATTGAATTATCAGTTAAAAAAGCTCTTATCGCGGATCTCGTCACAGACAAAAGAGGTCTGAAATAAAAACTTCTACGTTCCCTTATGGATATAAGACCGTTCAAACCTGTTCCTCTCATCAAGTTGAAAAAGAAAGTCTCAATTCTGTCGTCGAGATTGTGCCCGAGCAGGATAAGTGCTTTATTGTCCTTCGCGAATCGTTCAAAAAAACCGTACCTTTTCTCTCTCAAACTGTTTTCCGACGCCCCCCTTTGGGGATTTGGGATCTCTCCCTTGAAAAACATCACATGGAGTTTAACCGCCGTGGATTCTACAAGCGATACCTCCCTTTGAACTTCTTCCCTTGGTCTCTGTCCATGGTCGAAGTAGATTAGACCTTTGAAGTTCATACCGAGAAAATAACTTGAAAGATAAGTTAAAGCGATTGAATCACCGCCTCCGCTGCAGGCTACAAAGACCCTATTCTGCTTTTGAATCCGTTCAAAAGCTTTTTTTGATTTTTCCCTTAAACCGTTTCTGAAAACCAGTTCGAAATTATCATCTTGAGGTGTGTTCATAAACTCTGTAAAATTCATTGCCTCCGATAAACCGAAGGTCTTTCTCTCCTTTAAGCAAATTTTCGATTTCTCTTATTTCCGCGTTTTCATGCCACGCGTTCACGAAAACCATCATTTTATCACTGTTTTCTATCTCAGAGAAACCGAGCGGAGGTCTTCTGAAAATTCTGACGAATTTAACCGAAGTGTCGGATCCCCTGTCCGCGCTGTTAAAATAATACGTCATCTGGGGGTTGGTCAAGTGAAGTGTGTCGTCGATGTAGACGACAGCATTGTAATTTTCTTTGAAAAACTTTTCCGAGTATAAGTCAATCCCGGTTTCGTAGTAGAGTCTTGTTTGCGTGAAAACTCCCGATACAATTGACACAAGAAAAAGAGAATACGCAGATAGCCTGCCGGCAGTTTTTTTGTAAAAAAAACCCATAAGGACTAAAAAAAGCGAAAAAACTGCCGCCGACAAGACCAAGTCTTCGGTTCCGGGTCTTGAAAATTCTCTCAAAAATGGAAACAGCGACCACAGGACAAAAAATGCGGAAAAAAGCCATAAAAAGACGCTTTTCTCGTTTTTTCTACAGATATCCGACAACAATATACCCGTCACTGCCGCCAAAGAAGGGATGAAAAGCAGGGAATATGTCCTAAGTTGTGTTCTTGAAAAGCTGAAAATGGCAAAAGAAATCAGAAAATTGAAAAAAAACATTCTCAATTCCGGCCTATGGTCTCTGGCGATTTTAAAAAATTTTGTCAGTATCAAAGCCAAACTCACCGGCATCAGCACGGCCAATTGATTGACGTAAAAAAGCGCTCCAAGTCTTTGAACGTTTGACTCAACTCCCAAAAAAGCCCTTTTAACCAGATGGAAAAGAAAAAAATTGTCAAAAAAATCTGGTCCATATTTAACCGCCATGAATACATGCCAGGGCAAAGACAAGGAAAATCCTGCCAGGGCGAAGACGAAAAATACCCTCAGGGCTGATCTCCAGTCAATTTTTTTGTCTAAAACTTCAAAAAACAAAAACATTCCAACCGAAAACAGCAAGAGGTTTCCCACCAGAATCTTGCTCATCAGGGAAAATCCAAAAAACATCCCGGCGAGCATGAGATAAACTCTTTTCTTTTCCTTGTAGTATTTTAAAAAAACTAAAATCCCTGTTAATATCATAAAAGAAGTGAAGACATCGAGCTGACCCTGTCTTGAATATGAAAAGAAAAAGGCGTTAGCGCCAAGAATCAAAGCTGAAAAAAAACCCGCAAGCTTGTCATCAAAAAACAAAAAAAACGTTATGACGGCAAGAGAGCCTGCAATCGCAGACCATAATCTGACGGCGAAAGCGGTTACCCCGAAGGCTTTCATCGCCATTGCGGTCAGCCATATATAAAGTGGAGGATGCGAAGACGAATACAACCCGCCCACCGAATGGTCGGTCTGGTCGAGCCAAACTCCATGCATCAAAACACTTTTGGCTCTGACCCCATACATACCCTCGTCCCATGGCTGTATCTCGAGAGAATCGAGAAAGAAAAACCTTGACAGCGCCACAGCGACAACCACCAGCAATCCTGTGGCAAAAACCGTTCTTTTTTTGATCAAATGAAAGCCGCCTTTTGCTCTTTAAGCCTTCAAAGGAAAAATCGCTGAGTTAATTTAAAAACAAAACACATCGAAAATCCAGTTTATTATGTCTTGACTTAGAGAAAATGTTTTAATTAAATCTTTTAAAGGCAAAAATGCCCTTTACGGGGAAGATTAATTATGACAGTTATATTTTTCATCTTACTTTCTTTCACGGACTTTGAAAGACACCTAATCGTCAGGGAGATGGCTATAT
This sequence comes from candidate division WOR-3 bacterium, assembly GCA_016926475.1. Taxonomy (NCBI): domain Bacteria; kingdom Pseudomonadati; phylum Caldifarciminota; species Caldifarciminota bacterium. The sequence goes on from JAFGON010000057.1 coordinate 7,405, forward strand.
CAGTAGAAACCAACGAAGTTTTCAGTGCCGACAGATGTTTTTTTTTCAAACCTTTTTCGCAGACGGAAAACGACACCCTCGCTTCAGCCTCTATGAACCTTGCCCAGAGAAAGACCAGCAATGACTCTGTCTATGAAGAAGAAACATTATTCGTGTCGGTTGAAAAACTTAATCTGTCTTGGGAACTCTTGAATCCAACGCTTTTCACTCCGGAAAACGCCAGATGGAAGATGGATTTTTTACTCTCATATTTAGATGAAGGCGCTCTGTTCGGTTTTCACGAAGATATCATTACGGGAACGGTTCAAACCTCTGCTCTCAGCCAGGAAGATTTAGCTCCAGGCACTTTAACCGCCCCTGATAATTTTTTAAAAACCAATTTGCTTGAACTGGCGGCTGTCAGTTTTTTGTGCGCTGGTCTGGTATTTGCTTTTTATTTTATAAGATAGGGAGGCTTAATTGAGTGACGAAAAATTTTATGGAAATAAACAGGCGGACATATTGCTGCACATCGAGATGGGAAAGGCTTATCTCCGCCGGGGCAGAAGAGAAGACGCTTTAAGAGAATTGAAAACCGCTCTCGCGCTCGCACCAGACTATCCCGACCTTCACTACGAAATCGGAGTCGTATACGCTTTGATGGGAAACTATGAAAAAGCAATTGAATTTTTTCAAAAAGCTATCGAGCTGAATCCAAATTACTTGGAACCAAGGCTCAACCTCGCAATAACACTGGCAGACGCCGGCTACGAATCAGAGGCTATCAAGCACTTCAAAAAAGTAAAAGAACTCGAGTTCAGAAGTCAATTTCTGTTCGGAGCCGCAGGACCGAGAATAGCAAACGCGCACGCTTACACAGGGGATTTGTACTTCGATGTAGAAGCTTTTGAGGGTGCTGCCGAGGAGTATAAAAAGGGGACCGAAATCGCACCGGACTTTCTCGATATCGCCCTCAAGCTCGCCAAAACATATATTGCTTTGGGGGATTTTCCCGCGGCAGAGCAGAGACTTTTGGCAATATTGAAAAGGGATCCAAACTACAGGGACGCACTCAGAATGCTTGGCTCAATCAACCTGAAAATGGGAAAAAAAGATAAAGCTAAAGCCATCTGGACAAAAATTCTCATGGAGAATCCTGATGACACCGAAGCTCAAGTGCTTTTAAACACCTTAAACGAATACGAAACCAATGCTGATTGAAATTCAAAATCCCCTTGCCAAAAGCGAATTGTCCGCAGCGAGGGATATAAAAACAGGCAAAGGTGGTTTCAGGTCGTCAGTCTGGAGGATGACGACTTGTCTTTTTTTGGAGGCGTCAAAAGATATCCGCACAAAAAGCCGAATGGTAATCACCCCTCTGGAGAAGACCAGAGGCCTATCAATCGACCAATCAGAGATAGTATTGACACCCATATTGAGAGCGGGTATGGGCATGGTCAATCCGATCCTCGAGTTTTTACCCGAAGTCCGTGTTTATCCAGTCGGCATAAAAAGGAACGAAAAAACCCTGAAACCATCGACTTATTACAACAGCCTGCCCAATGATTTAGGCGGGAAATACGTCTTCGTCCTCGACCCCATGCTGGCTACAGGAGGATCCGTCATCTCTTTGCTCTCGGAATTGAAAAAAAAAGGAACTGCTTTAATAAGCATAATTACGATAATTTGCGCCCCGGAAGGCGTCGGGAAAATAGAAAGAAAATATCCCTCTGTCAAAATATACACAGTTTCTCTCGACAGAGAACTCGACGACCACGGATACATCCTTCCCGGGCTTGGAGACGCCGGAGATAGGATTTTCGGCTAAACTATTTCAGGAGGTCAAAATCAATAAAGAAAACAGAAAAAAAACGTTCATACTGTTGGTTTTCGCGCTTGTCATTCTTGCCGATCAGTTTTCAAAAGAAATAATACAGAGAAGGTTCGCCCAAAATCCAGAACCTATTCATGTCATAGGAACCTACTTCAACATAGTCTACGTAGAAAATCCTTACGGAGCAATGGGGCTGAGATTCGGCCCTTCATGGCTTCACGCGCTGACCTCTTCCCTCGCGACCCTGCTCGTCGGTTTTTACTGTTTTTTCAACCTTTTCAGAAAATCGTCTTTTTTTAAAAATTTGGGGCTTTTCATGGTTTTCGCAGGAGCTCTAGGCAACCTTGCAGACAAAATATTGAGAACAGGCGGCGTGATAGATTTTATAGATATTGGAATCGGGACAAAAAGATTTTGGGCGTTCAACATTGCCGATGCTTCAATCACGATAGGAGCCGTTCTTTGGATTCTTTTTTCTTCAATGAAATCCAAGGAAGTGGAATAAAAAAGGATGACAACGGGTATAGATCTAGTAGAAGAATTAGAAGACGACAGGATAATAGAAAAGGTTTTACAAGGAGACAGGGAGTGTTTCAGGGTTCTCGTCGAAAGATACCAAAAGAAAATATACGCGCAGATAAAGCGGAAGTATTACATCGATGATGACAATATGGATGACATAATGCAAGATACGTTTATTAAATGCTACAAAAACCTGCACTCTTTCAAAATAGGTAAGGATTTCTATCCGTGGCTCTTAACCATCGCCTTAAATATCACAAAGGATTTCCTCAGAAAAATCATCACAAGTAAATCACGATTAAAAGAAACATACGAAGACCTCAAACACAAGCCGGAGAAAAGGGACAAAATATACGAAATAAGCGAACTCGACAGTATCAGGGAGACTATCTCGGACCTTTCCCAAGATTACAAGGAAGTGTTGGTCCTCAGAGCAGAAGGTTTAAGCTATCAGGAAATATCGGAAAAAATTTCGGTTCCCATAGGGACTGTGATGTCAAGGCTGAACAGAGCGAGGAAAGTCATACTTGAGAAATACTCTAAGAGGGACAGATGAATCACGACGAAATAAAAGATTTGATCGGCCCTTTCATCGACAAAGAATTGAATATTGAAGATTCATATAGAGTCAGAGAGCACCTCAAAGTATGCACTGAATGCCAGAAATATTATGAGGAATTGAAATCTCTCGAAGGTAAAATTAAAAAGGTCGTCGAGAGCGAATCGATACCTTCGGACGCGTATTTTAAATCTCTTTCTTCCGCTGTCATGGCTCAGCTGCCAAGAAAAACCGAATCGAGATTTGGGGCTGTTCTTTCTTTTTTCTCAAGAAGAGAAATGAAAGCAGTGGGAGTTATGGGTTTTGTACTCGTCTTCGCGGTCTTGTTTCAACTTCTTTTTGTAGACAACTATCGAAAAATCCAGAGGCTAAACCAAACGATAACAGAAAAACCAGAGGAGATTCCTGCTTCTCCCTCCTCCTATTCTACCTCCCAGACGTTTGCAGGTGGATCGCCTGAAGAAAGATTTGCCATTTCTTCCCTTTCTACAGGAGATTCGATAAAAGATGTTCAGCAGGAAGGTTTAATCGAGCATTCTTCTGGCGAGATTCAAGTCGCCGATATTTCAACAACCGACAACCGCGATTACGATGAGTTAAACCTTGAAAAATCAACTGTCGGTTTTTTTGGGGGCATACAGGACAGGGGTGAAATTCAGACCATCACCCTTGACGGCACCGAAGAAGAGCTTTCTCTGTCCCTCACTCGTTCGGTCCACGACAGCCAGGAAACAGGTTCGACTGACGCTACAATTGCCGGTTCTGCATTTTATCCGGCGGAAACTGCGGGTTGTGCCATTGTTTCAGAGGAAATCTCTGAAACAGACGATTCTCTGTTGAAGGAATTTAAAACGCCGGTCAAGATCCGTTTTGACATCGACTCAGGAGGACTTATATACAGAATCCAGATGCCTGAAGACCTCGACACGGCGATCAAAAGTTATGTTCTAAACAAAAACTACCTTCGCCGTTCAAATTTTCACGATACAACAATAATCCTGGAGATTCCATCCGAAAAAATAATTGAATTTGATTTCAATTTTTAAAAAAAAACGGGCTGAAAATCAGCCCGTTTAGCAACTTAACGGTCTTGAAAACGAGGAGGCCGCTGGTTGTTTCTCTCGTCGCGGTTTCCTGGCGAGGGAAGGAGCATTCTGGCAAAAAAACCTTCCGGCAATTTTTCAAGCTGTTCGTCAGTCAGTTCGGTTCTGAAAGAATAATACAAATCAACGCGGTCAAAGGCTATTTGCCTTTCGATATCCATGACCTGACCTACAAGAGTTTCTACCGTGTTCCGGCTTCCGTCTTCCTGGACTGTTTCTTTGATTTGGTCGAAGATTTCGCGCATTTTTTCGCGTGATTCTCTTGTCTTATTTCTGTTTTCTTCGAACAAGGACTTGATCCTATCTACCTGATCTTCAGACATTTCAAGTTCTTCGAAAATTCTTCCCATGAATCCAGGGCCGTTTTCCTGTTCTCTGAACTCCTGCCTCTCAGGTCTTCTTTCGTTTTCAAATCCGAATTGTTTTAGAGTTTCAAAAGCCCCGCCGAACGCGCTCTGAGAAATCAAAGCAAGAGCTATAAGAGTTGCTGTCACAAATTTCATTTTTCCTCCTTTTTTGCATTTAGACAGAAATTTTCAAAAAAAAGTTTAATCATAATTGTTGACTTACATTTTTGAATTGATATACTATTTGTCTAATGAGTCGCTAGCTCAGTCGGTAGAGCACCTGCCTTTTAAGCAGGGGGCCGTGGGTTCAAATCCCACGCGACTCAATTAATTAGGAGGAGAAAGAAAAAATGAAATATGATATATTGAGAAAAATAACAATTTTTAAATATCTATCCGATTCAGAGATAGATGTTTTGGCAAACCAACTCACCGAAAAGAATTTCGACGAAGCCGAAGTCGTGGTTCAGGAAAAGAACAACGGTCACGAAATGTACATAATAATAGAGGGCGAAGCTCAAGTTCTCCTTCACAGGGAAGATACGCTTCTCGTTTTAGCCAAACTTTCACCCGGAGGTTTTTTCGGAGACATGTCTTTGCTCACCGACCTGCCGAGAAGCGCCACGGTTAAAACTTTGACAAAATCCAAAATGCTCGTGTTTAAAAAGGAACTCCTTGAAGAAATTATGGAAAAATTCCCTTCTACAGCGGCAAAATTCCTGAAAGCCATATCGGAAGAACTCTGCGAAAGAATTCAAAGCACCAACGAAAACGTCGAAACTCTTTTTCTGATAAACAAAGCAATTGTGGACAATGAGCAGTTCAGGAGGCTGTATATAGGCGCTCATAAACAAACGCCTTTTGGCTCATCTTCCTCTTGATGTTTTTAATTCTCCTCGTCTTATCCCAATACACTTCTTTTCACCCTCACGCCGATTTTCTCAGCCCGGATATCGGGAAAAGATGGCGTATAGGAGTTAACGCGCTTTCTTTTTACAGCCAAAACGAAATCGACGATTCACTGGACTATTTTTTCTCAGGCGGCCTTCTTCTGGAATGGAAATTGAGTTCGTTCGTCAAAACTTCTGGTGGAGCTTTCATTGAAAACGCTGATGAAAAGGAAGTTTCCCCTTTGTTTTATTTGACATTGGGAGGACCGGGAGGGGCTTTTATAGATCTCGGTGGAAACTTTTCTGCGTCAGACCGCCATGTTTCAGCGTCCGTTCTCGCCGACATTCAGAAAAACAGAGTATTAGGAATCAATTCCTCGATAGGATACAACTGGAGAGATTCATCGTCTTTTCCGTTTATCTCCTCGAGGTTCTACTTCACAAAAAACTTCAACAAGACCTACTTTGAAATTGAAAAACAGTTCCATGGAGGTGCTCCGTTTTTTTCTTACGAAAACACATGGGCAAAACTCGGCGTTCTCGCCGATTTTTTTGGAAATTTCTCCCTGGAAATCCTCACTACCGTGCGGCTCGGCGCAAACTCACCTCCTGGAGTCCCGGACTGGACTCTCGGGGCAAAAATATTTTCAGGTTTATTTAGAGACCAGTCTTCAGTCAGAGGATCTGGTTCACTCGCCGGAAACGTGAGATCTCAAGAAGGACAGCCTGTGGCAAACGCCTCGATCATCATGTTCTCCGACTTCAGGGACCAGATTTCAAGCGACAGCTCTGGTTATTTTCAATTCTCCGAAATACCCTCGGGTTTCATCACAATAGATGTCGCGACAGAAGGTTTCAAGTCGGTCAGCATGCCTGTATCAATCAGGAAAAATCAAAATACATACTTAGAGATAATGCTGGAACCATCCTCTAAAAACGTCACTTACGATCTCTCAACTTTCGACTGCCTCACGGGACAACCGGTGTTTTCGAGAATCAGAGGTTTTGACAATCTATTCACCGACACACTTCTTACAGTAGATGAAAACGAAACGCTGTTTATTGAAAGCGAAAATCGTGTTACAGCAGTCGTTGTCCCTCAAAAGAACCTCGTCGTCAAAGTGCCCATGATAAGCGAACAAACTCCTTTTATATTTGAAAAAACCGACTTCGAAGATTCGTCTCTTTCGTCATCCGGTATGATAAAATTAATGGATCTGAAATACATCCTCGAGTACTACCCTGAAATCATTCTCGCTTTCGAAGGTTCTGCGGATTTTTCGGAAACCGTGAGAAACTCGCTTTTTGCTTTTTTCTCTCTCAACAACCCCACGAAATTTAACCAAACTCAAGAAGACTCAATCCTAAAAATCTACCTCCAGACATCAGGGCAAAGATAAACCGGAAAAAAACCGGCGGAACACCCTATATTTAAAAGCGTTTAAACAAAGTCAGAGATATTCTTGTATATTTTTTAACCTTGTGATATATATTTAATTGTTAAAGCTCGTTGGTGTTTTAGAAACCCGCGAACAATCGAAGAGAGGGTCAGGATATTTTGAGTATTTTTTTTTCTGAGAAAACGGCGGTCTATTAGAAATGAAAGGTTTTCCTTTCTCGGAGAAAAACAAACGGGTCATGGTTGTAGACGATGAACAAGATATCGCCAACATCGTCGGAGAAAAATTATCTGAATCAGGTTTCGATATAACAACCGAATGGGACCCTCGGATAGCAATAAAAAAACTGTCCGAAACTTCTTACGACTTGGTAATAACAGACCTTAAAATGCCTCATTTGGATGGTTTCCAACTCATGGGTTGGATTAGAGACTACTCTCCCCTCACAAAAGTCGCAATGATAACTGCATACGGCTCTCCTTACGCCCATAAAACCGCTGTTCAAAAAGGCGCTGTTTTTTACATCGAAAAACCTTTCGACCTCGATGATCTGGCTAAAAAAGTCGAAGAAATACTCAAACCTCCACGTGAATTTGAGGCTAAAATTGAATCGATATCGTCGTTTGATTTAATCCAGATCATAGCTCTTACAGGCGGAAAGAGGAGGGTGTCTGTCTCTTCATCCGACAAGACCGGTGAAATGTACATAAAAAACGGAAAACTGGTATACGCCCACGCAGAAGGCAAATTCATGAAAGAAGCTTTCAACCGGATGATCTTCTGGGATAGCGGCGTCTTTAACGTATTGAGCTGGCTTGAACCGCCGGAGGAAGGAGAATACCTCGACGTAAACCTGCTGTTGCTGGAAGCGACGAAAATTTTAGATGAGAAAAAAGAAGGTATAAATCCATTAGACGATTTAGAACCTGAACCCATTCAAGAACAGAACAACAGGGACAAAAACTGCTATGAAAACATCAAAAAATCCCCAGATATCGAAGTTTACGCCAGGCTTGACAAAAACTGGAAAATGATAGAATCCAACAACGAAGCTGTAATCCAAAATACGGTGAAAGTGGCTTTTTTTCTCAATGAATGGGGAGATAGAGCACAGAAATCTCTATGCCTCGGAAGTCTTGAGGAAATTGTCCTTCACGTCTCTGGAAGAGAGCTTTGGATCAGAATTTGCTACAGAGAAAACCACATTTTTCTTTTAACTCAAAATAAAAGCCATAAAAATACACCTGGATACAACAATGGAATCGATTGCTGATATTGAAAAATCACTTGGCCAGATTAAGAGTATAAAAGGTTTTTCAATATTCGATCTGACCGGAAAGCCCATCCATTCGAATTCCCCGATCAAAAACGGCTCTGATCTGGGGAGATCGATAGTAATCCTCTGTGACGCTCTTAAAAAACAAGAAGCGAAGAATGATTTGATAACCTGGAAATACTCAGACGGTATGATTTACCTAAAAGGCTTTCGAAACGGTTTTTTCATGGCAGTCACAAGCGAAAAATTCGAGGAGGATGCCACCATTAGATTAATTCACGATTCAGCAAAAAAAATTGAATCATACATCACAAGTACCTCCGAAAAAAAACCCCCCGAATCTTTGTTGACAGAGAGTGAGCTTAATGAGATAGTCAGAAAGTTGAGAAAATGCGCGGTTGAAATTGAAGGACAATGGATCGGATGGTATTTCGACCAGCTCGTTCTGGATTTGATTGACATCGATCAAGCTGGAAAATACGATCTCAAGAATTTGATCAAATATGTATCGGAACATTTAAGCGGCAGCGAAAAGAAAAAAACTTTCATAGAAAAAGCACTTAATATCATAGGAGAGTGATAAAAAATGAAGTTCAAAGGCATCTTGGCTTTTATAATACTGATTTTTATTTTCCAATCTTTACTTTTTGCGGGGATCACCGATTGGTATGAAAAGACTTTCGAGAAGGAAGAATCCGGTATCGGAATGGCTTTTTTAAAACTGCCCATATCTGCAAAACAAATTGCCATGGGCGGAGTAAGCACTTCTGTTTTTGAGGGAGAAGGAGGAATTTACGGCAATCCCGCAACTTTACTGACAAAAGATCCTGAAAAGAAGATAGTATTTACGCATCAAAATCTTTTCCAGGGAATACACAATGAATTCGCCGGCATTCTCATTCCAGGAAAAAAAATGGCTATGGCATTTTCAACCAGCGGCCTTTTCATAGACGGTATAGAATACAGAACTGGTCCGGGAGAATCCGAGGGCGATTTCAGCGCGTACGATTTTTCTGCCTCCATGTCAGCGGCTTACAATCTTTACAGAGACATGTCAGTTGGAGTGAGGACCAAGATCATTCATGAAAGAATATTCGAGAGCACGACGACGGTATACGCTTTCGATTTCGGGGTTTTCTATTTTCCTTTTGAAAGGTTGAAGTTCGGAGCGACGATTGAGAATTTGGGTCCGAAGTATTCCCTGAAAAAAGATTCCGAAACCCTTTCAAGACTCCCTACGTCTTGGAGAGTAGGCTTATCGGCGGATATGCCTTCTTTTTGGAATCTGCGTGAGATAATAGCTGTTGACGCATGGAAATCTCCAGACGTCAGGATGAGATTTGACGTTGGAGCGCAGATAACTCACCCCAGCAGGTTTTCATTGAGATTAGGAGGAAAATTCAACTACGACAGTCAATCCTTTACCGCAGGTTTCGGTTACGTATGGAAGAGCATTTCGCTTGACTACGCTTTTGCGCCATACTCATCGGACCTCGGTCAGGCTCACGTCGTGACATTGACGCTTTCGATATAGTAAAGGAGGTCAAATGGCTGCTTTGAGCGGTAAACTCACGGATTTTGAAATACCCACTATTCTACAATTCATCAAAATGAGCAACAAAAACGGTATTTTAAAAATTTCCTCAGCCAAAACCAACGGAGAAATTCATTTCAAGGATTCTTCCATCGTCTACGCGATTGACGGAGACGAAAACAGCGGGGAAGTCGCTTTGTTCAACCTATTCCAGCTGAAAGACGGAGCTTTTGAATTTGTCCCTTCCGAAAACATTCTCAACAGTCACTTCGACCTTCCAATAGATAACGCATACCAATCGCTCCAGTCGCAGTTAAAAGAATGGGAAGAAATTACCAGAGCGATACCTGACTTAAATCTGTCTGTTGGATTGATTTCAGATCCAGCGGTTAAAGAAGTAAAAATAACTCCGCCCCAATGGATCATAGCAGCTCAAGTCGACAACTTGAAAAGTCTTAAAGACCTTTCCGCATCCACCGGTTTTTCACAGCTCGAAACAGCAAAAATAGTATATTCGCTTATTCAGAACGGGCTTGTAGAAGTTTCGAAAAAAACCGTAAAAGAAGATAGTTCCTCAGAAATTCCAAGAATGGAAGATCAAGTAGATGAAGATTTCGAAGAAGAAGATGACGAAGAAGCAAAACCCATTGGAAAAGAGACGGATGAAGAAAGATCAAGAAGAATATCGAGAAGAAAACATAAAAAAGGATTTTTCAGATAAGTTTGCAATTAATTTAACCGATAGTTTTTAAGCTCAATAATTCACCAGGAGATAATAATGGCTGAAGTCAGACCTTTTAAAGCCCTTAGACCAATTTTGGATTTGGTAAATAAAATTGCCGCTCCGCCCTACGACGTGGTATCCTCCAATGAAGCAAGAATTTTAGCCAAAGACGACAAATATTCCTTTCTTCACGTCACTAAACCCGAAATAGATCTAGACCCTTCGATAGACCTCTACGATGAAAAGGTTTATATAAAAGGATCTGAAAACATGAAACTATTCATTGAAAATGGATGGCTTGTACAGGACAATACCCAGAACTATTATATATACAGACAGATCATGGGAACTCACAGCCAGGTGGGAATAGTCGCTTGCGCCAGCGCGGATGACTACGAATCAGATATTATAAAAAAACACGAATTTACGAGAAAAGACAAAGAAGACGACAGGCTCAAACACATTCTTTCATTAAACGCCAACACCGGTCCTGTTTTTTTGACATACCGAGCAAAAAAGAAAATAGACGATTTCGTCGACAGTTTCATAAAAAACAATTCTCCGGTTTATGATTTTAAGACCTCAGACGGAATATCTCACACTTTTTGGGTTGTTTCCGGAAAAGACGAAATCGAGTTTATGAAAAAAAGCTTCAATGAGATTGACGTCCTCTATGTGGCAGACGGGCACCACCGAAGCGCTTCAGCCGTCCGAGCGAGAGAAGTTTACAGTCAGAAAAATCCTAACCACACAGGCGAAGAAGAATACAACTTTTTTCTTTCGGTTATCTTTCCAGACGAGCAGATGAACATCATAGATTACAACAGGGTGGTCAAAGACCTGAACTGCTACAGCAAGGATATGTTTTTGGTAAAAGTCGGTGAAATTTTCGAAGTGAACAAAATACAATGCTCTGACCCGGAAAATTGCAAACCTTCTGAAAAGCACAGGTTTTTGATGTATATTGACGGAGTGTTTTATTCTTTAAAAGCCAGAGAAAAATTGCTGAATTCCGAAGATACCCTGGAACTTCTCGATGTGAATATACTCCAAAAAAATTTACTCGCCCCCATTCTCGGAATCCAGGACCCTCGTACAGACAAAAGAATTGATTTTATAGGCGGAATAAGAGGAATAAAGGAATTAAAAAATCTAGTCGACAGCGGGAAATTTCAAATCGCCTTTTCTCTCTACCCCGTCGGAATTGACGAATTGATCAAAATAGCCGACAGCGGAAAAACCATGCCGCCTAAATCAACTTGGTTTGAGCCAAAACTTCGGAGCGGACTCGCGGTACACATGCTGTCTTAATAGGGTCTCTAAAAGATTATTTCGTGAAACAGTCTTCCTTTTTTATATTGTAAAACTGTTCCATGTTTCATCCAGTCCCCTATGACGCCGAGTTCTTTCCCTTTTTCTCTGTATATGAACGGACTGTGAAGGTGCCCTATAATCACATAGTCAAATCCATCTTTCCAGGTATTTTTGGAAAATTTTATGTATCTGTCGTAGGTGAAATTGAGTTTTTTCGATCTGCCTCTGCTCATTCTCGATACGGCTTTTGCGATGTTAAATCCCATTTTTGGGGGAATTTTCTTGAAAAGACACACGCTGAACCCGTTTCTAAGAATAAAACGTGATACTCTGTCGAGGATTGAATTTTTGTTTAAATTATCTCCGTGTGAAATCCAAAACCTCTTGCCGTTGAAGTCGAGTTCAAGTTTCTCACAGCATTGAACTCCAGCGTATTCTTCAATGAGCCTCTTCCCCCAAAGATCGTGGTTGCCTAAAAGATAAACCACAAACGGGCTTTTTTTCGACAACTGAAAAATTTCAATCAATACGTTCAGATTTTTCGGGTCTATCAGCTTTCCGTAGTCAAAAAGAAAATCAAAAATATCACCGTTGAAGATCACGGGTATTTTTTTTTCAGCCAACCACTTTAGCAGTTTAGAAAAATTTCTCTTTTTTCGAGCTTCTTTCTCCGGATTCTCAGAGCCAAAATGAGAATCGGATATAAAGCAAATCTCATTTAGAGGAGAGGTAAATTTCAAGGACAGTTCTAACGAATTTTTTCGCTTCAAAGTAAATTCCCGGTGAATTGGATTCCCTTGGTCCAGCAATATTTAAAATTGAAGGGTTGGTTCTTTGCAACCATTTGACGGCTTCCTTTATTTGGGCATCGACAGTTTTAAATATTTTACATGGTTTTTTATATTTCTTCGCGTATTTTACTGTCAGGTCTGTGCCTCTCCCGTTCCTTTCGTTTATGACTATAAGAGTCGCGTCTGATTCTATGACGTTCATGCGGGTTCTCTCCCAGTAATGCGCGCTGGGAGTTTCAATCATTTTATACTTTTCGGGAATTTTCCCGTCTTCTGATCTCCTGCCGAAAGGGCAGTACCCACCAAAAGGCAAGCCAAGTTCATCGGCGGCGTCAAGCGCTGCACGATCGACCCCGGTCTGACCTCCCGAACAAATGGAAATTTTATTTTTTCCGATATTCATAGTTTCTCATTTCCTGAAATTATCGCCATTATATCACATACCGGTTAATCTATCATACAGCCATTCTTCCTGTAGTTCATCTCGTCAAACAAAATTATATTTCTTAAAGGCATTCCCGCTTCTTCAGCTTTTTCGATAACTCTAAAAGCGTATCTTTCTCCAGCTCCTTCCCAATTCCCTCCTTGGTTGTATAGCCCAAGCGTTTTTATCCAGTTTCCACCGTATCCTCTTTTCAACGCGGACAAATACCAACAACCGAATTTCACGTTTGTTCTAATCTCCTTTAGGTCAAAACTTTCTTGAGAGACGGCTCCGGCGATGAGTTTTGCGGTCGAAGGGATTATCTGCATAAGTCCAGCATCGCCCGATAATCCCACTGCATCGTATTGAAACCTGCTTTCTGAGTAAATAACAGCAGCTACAACATAGGGGTTTATGTTATATTTCATTGAGTATTCGACAATCGCTTCAACTATCAGTTCAACCGTGTCTTCTACAATCCCCGATCCGCAGTTTAAAACGAAAGAATATACCTCTTCCTCCGCAATTTCCCAATAGTCTCCTCTCGAACAATTTTCTTGAGGTACTTGGATTACATTCCTGTCCTGACTTTTGGGAAAAACAGTCCAAGTCTGAAAAAAGATCGCCGCTACAGAAATTAAAGCAAATGCAAACTGAAGGACAATTTTCAAATTCATCTAAACTCAATTATGCTTTCAAACTGTCTTTTACCCAAAAATGAAGCCACCATTCTGTCCTTCACTCTTGCCAACCTAACCGTTGGTTTGGATATACAAGCAGAATAAGTCGTCTCGATAGCCCTGCCCTGCCCTGTTAATACTAACAAACCAGCACGGGTGACTGCAGAATCAAATTCATCTTCGACAGACAAAAGATCTATGCCTGGAGTCCTGCAGCCTGTCTTGACAAATACAACTTTTCCCGATGAAACATCCTCTTTCCACTCATGATCGAACCGAGAGATTTCATCAGAGATTTCCATACACTCATCGTAAGTGATGTCGTTAAGAGCGGGTTCCGAATTCGCACCGATAGTAGTAGTTTCAAAACCCATTCTCAAAAGCGCTTTGATAAAGCACACCGCTCCGTTTACGAAGTCCCTGCCGGCGTTGTCGACGAGAATTACCGCAGATTTTTCTACGATTGAAGATACATTTTCGAAAAGAGATCCTGCTTCCTTTAAATCCAAACACCCCCCGTAATCGAGTTCGCCCTTCCTCCACATAAGAGCTGTCTCGTAATTTCCCATGTCAAAGAGGTTTCCTCTCAGTAGGCTTTCAACGGCAAAATAAAAGTATTCTCTAATTCTCTTGTCTCTTTCACCAAGTTCTCTCATGTTTCTCAAGGCTTCATCATTTTCCTTTTTTTTAATCTCTCTGAAAGGATCTGCGATTTTCAAATCTTTTAAAACATCCTGCCTTTTTACGGTCACTTCGTGGACGGTTGAATAAAAACCGGCGGAGATTTTCTCGATTTCCCTAAACATCACCTCTCTGTATAAAACAGCGGTCTTATCATGGCCGAGTCCATGGATAAGTTCGGATATCAAACCCGTGTTGAACCTGAAAACATCCGCCCAGTATTTCGCCTGTTGATTATCCTTTCTCAAGTCCCAAAGTCCCGGTCTGTAATCAGCGGGGTTTTCCAAACATGTCAGCGCTTTCAATTTTCCTCTTCGCTCTTTTTAAAATCTCTCTTTTGAGGTCTTCTATTCCTTCTCCTGTCTTTCCTGACACGATCAAAAGGTTTTCGTCCTGGGGATAGACTTCTGTGGGAGCTGCGTCTTTTTTGTTTAGAAGGATTATCTTTTCTCCTTCGACACAACCGAGATTTTCCAGAACTTTTTCAACCGATTTAATCTTTGATGAGTAATTCTCTTCGGAAAAATCTGCGACGAGAAGTCTAAGGTCTGCTTCTGAAACTTCTTCAAGGGTGCTCTTGAAAGATTCGATAAGTTCAAAAGGCAGTTCTTCGACAAAACCTACTGTGTCTGAAACCAGAATTTTTTCTGTCCAATCCGAATGCTTCATCTGCCTTGTAGTGGTGTCTATAGTTGAGAACATCTGGCTGGAAGTCTTCGAAGAAGAGCCTGTCAAGGCGTTTAAAAGGGTCGTCTTCCCCGAGTTTGTGTAACCGACAAGAGAAACGCGAAATTTATCTCTTCTCCTCTCTTTCTGCATTTTGAGAGATATTGAGTTCTTTTCGATGAAATTTTCTATCATAGAAATTTTTCTCTTGATAGCCCTTTTCTCGGTTTCAAGTTTGGTCTCACCCGGCCCTTTGGTTCCGATACCTCCGGCCTGCCTGGACATGTAGTCGAAACCGCCTACAATTCTGCTCAGCCTGTGTTTCAATTGAGCCATCTCTACTTCGGCCATTGCTATCTTGCTTCTCGCGTGACGGCTGAATATTTCGAGTATTATGTCCTTTCTCGTGTAAACTGACAGGCCTGTAGCTTTCTCGACGCTTTTTATCTGGGATCCTGAAAGTTCATTGACAAAAACGACATAAGCCGCTTCGGTCTTTTCCGCGCAATCCTTTATTTCATCAATTTTCCCTTTTCCGGCGTAAAACTTGCTGTCGGGTTTTTCCCTGGTCTGGAAAAAATTTTCCGTAGACTCGTATCCCAGGGTTCTCAAAAGCCCGTCCATTTCGTGGAGTAAAACCAGATTTCTCTCTTTGTCCCTTTTGCCGCTTACTGCAACTGATATGAAAAATTTCATTTTCTGCCCTTTTTTGCCAAAATATGTCATGAAAGTTTAAACAATCGCCTCTCAGAAAACAACGGGATCAACATCGAAAACTGTGAATTTACAATGGACGAGCTTTTTTTGTCAACTCTAATTGTCGCCCCATGATTTATTGTTAGAAAATAAAGGTGGATTTTAACTTTAAATCAGTCCATAATTGATCCGCCAAAAACAAGTTTTGGCGAAAGCACCGAACAACAGAAAAGGAGGTAAGAATGAAAATGCTGTGTGTTTTATTTTCTTTGGTATTGGCAGCATCCATGCTATTGGCAGTTCCAGCCGGACTCTCTGATGGAGTTGGATACACTCAGACAATCTATGAGTCTCCCTCTATCTCTCTTCCTCCCGACTTAAACGTAGAAAACGCGACATCTGAACTTGTGCAGGCAAAAGAATGCGGAGACTTAGAGAGAGCCAACGAACTTTCGCTTTTGATCAACGCTTGGTGGAAACAAAACAGGGTTCAGGAATTCGACCCTTCTGAGACAGGTTCTGCAGCGGAGAACACAAGGCTTACAACTGAAGAATTGGATGATCATATCAGCCCGACTTATTACGCGCCTTTATGGGGAACAGACGTCAGAATAGACCCTCGCGATGATTGCTACGGCGGCAACATAGTCTCTCTGAGCAACGGCGACCTCTACTCCATTTTTGTCTATTACTCATCCCCGAATTACTACAGAGTGACAAGAAGGTCAACAAACGGAGGGCAGACCTGGTCAACCTGCAACGAGATTAGCTTTACTAATGATATTACTTACCCTCGGCTGAGCGTAGCCGACGACACCTTGGTAATGTCCTACGCAATGGAAAACTCCTCAAGCGAGTGGCAGCTCTGGGTCAAAACGACTTTACCTGGAGCTAGTTTGAATGACCTCACCTGGGGATCTCCCTCGAACGGATATACCAGCGACTACATCAGATATGCTGTCGTCACAAACGACGGACCAAACTACAACTCCAAATGGATATACGCAACTTGGACACAGGGACACACGACCGGAACAGACCATACTTACATTAGATTCGCCCGTTCCAGCGATATGGACGTCTCTACCTGGGAAATCAATGACACCCTCGGAAGCAGTTCGGGAGATAATATTTTCTACTACGGGACAGACATTGAAAACGGCGATGGGACAAGATTGGTCCTCGTAGTTGCCCTGCACCCGAGCGGCTGGCCTCAGTCTTTCGACGAGTATGTAAGGTCGTTAGCTTCTTCAAACGGAGGCTCCAGTTGGTCTTCGTTCGTCAACATTACCGACGGTCACAACAACCTCGACGAGAACCAGCCCTCCATTGCCGGTTCGCACGTCGACAGCACATGGTTCTGCATACTGAGGGTCGCAGACACTACATATTCAACACAGCACCTCTACAACTATTACTCGATAAACCATGGCGCGGCCTGGACCGAAGACGCATGGGTCACGGCGTTTGATGACTGTTTCCTGCCTCACGTCTATATCGACTACAACACCTCCGATGTCTTTGCGGTTTTCAGGGTTGATAACGGATCATCAGAAGAAGTAAGGTACAAAGAAGGTAGAATATCAGCCCCGACTTTATGGTCGACTTCAGTCGTCATAAACGACAACACTAACGACCTCAGTTCTGTTTACGGGCCGAAAGTCTGTTTTGACTACGCAAGGACAAACGCCTGTGTCATGTGGACGGACTACAGCTCGAACTACAGCGTTTGGTTCGACAGGACTGACGTGACAGGAGTCGAAGAAGAACCAGTGACCGGCGACATCGAAGGGGAGGCTTTTGCAGTTTCCCAGACCGGAAAGAATTTCAGGATAACATACTCCGTTGCGTCAGCTCAAAACGTCTCCATAGACGTCTTCGACGTCACCGGAAGAAATGTAGCCCAAGTATTCAACGGAACGAGACAGCCTGGGACATACACGGTTGACTTCACACCCGATTTCGCTCAGGGCTCGTATTTCTTCACTTTGAGCACCCCGCAAGGAATTCAGACCCGCAGAGTTTTCCTGGCTGAATAGATTCTTTTACATCGATTTAGCGAAAAAGGAGAGGTTATAAACCTCTCCTTTTTTTATTGACCCGCCGGTATAAAATCCATAAAATCTCTTTGTATAAATAAACCCGTGCCTAAGGAGGTGTTGAAGTATGAAAATATCAGGAATACTCGGCTCCGAATGGCATTTCGGCCTTAACTGAAATCCTGTTCGGCCGTTCATCACTAAAAAAACGTAATTAAGATCAAATTTCGTTAAGCAATTCACATTGTTGAATTCGATTTAACACAGGAGAATGCAATGCATTTTTGGGACTACGTTTTAGAAACTAAATTCAAGGACGCAGAGTCGTACTGCAGAGAAAAAAACACAGAAATTGGACTCGTGGTTTCGCAGGAAAGAGACAGGTACAAAGTTTTTACAAAAAAAAATAAAATTCTCGCCGAAGTTTCCGGCAAAATGGAATATTTTGCCGTGTCCCCTCTTGATTTTCCGGCCGTCGGCGATATCGTCGTGGTTAAAACCTGCAACGGAGAAAGCAAGGGCATAATTGAAGAAATCCTGCCGAGGAAAAATTACATCTCCCGAAAAGAAGTGACAGGCAGGAAAAAAGATGAAAATATATTAAATTTCCAGGTCATTGCCTCGAATGTAGATTCAGTTTTCATCGTTCAGAGCCTGGACAGCAACTTCAGCCCGAGAAGGGTTGAGAGGTATCTCGTCGTAATAAAGGAAAGCAAAGCCAGACCAATAATCCTTTTAAGCAAAAGGGATCTTTTAAGCGAAAAAGAGGCGGAGGAGAAAATTGGTTTAATAATCAAGGAGTCTCCTGAAGTCAAAGTTTTAGCATACAGCGCTGTCGAAAACACAGGCATCAATGAAATTAAAAGCGAGATTTCGGCAGGAGATGTATTTTGCATGCTCGGCTCTTCGGGTGCGGGTAAGTCGACACTCATAAACACGCTTCTTGGACAAGACCTCCTCGAAGTGTCCGAAGTCAGATCCTACGATTCTAAGGGCAGGCACACCACTTCGAGAAGGCAGATGATGTTTATTGATGGTGGAAGCGCTCTCATCGACACCCCGGGTATGAGAGAAATTGGAATATGCGACGGCGAGTCCAGCCCTGACGAAATATTTCAGGAAATACAAAAAATTGCGGGGCAGTGTAGATTTGCCGACTGCACTCACAGGTCTGAACCAGGCTGTATGGTCAGGGCGGCTCTTGAAAACGGTTTAATAGAAAAGAAACGGTACGACAGCTATTTAAAGCTGAACAGAGAAAAGAATTTCCTCGCTAAAACGAAACCATCTGCAAGAGGGTACAAAAATGAACGGGAAAAGAAAATAGCAAAGATTTCCCGCCAGAGGAAAGATTTCTTTGGATGAAGATTAGTTTTTTTACATTTGAGCATATTTATTATAGAATTTAGTGATATATGTCACCAATTCTAACCAAAGGAGGTCCTGTGTCTCTCCAATATGATCTTTTATATTCTGAAAACGCCAAAGCTTTCAAGAAATCCGCCATCAGAGAACTTCTGAAGCTGACAGCAAAACCGAATATAATTTCTTTCGCGGGTGGGCTTCCCCACCACGACACTTTTCCGATACCTCATATTAAGGAAATCGTGACAGGCATATTGGAAAAAGAGGGAAAAAAAATCCTTCAGTATTCTACGACAGAGGGAGACCAGGGCTTGAAAGAAGAGCTTTGCAAGTGGCTGGCAAAAGACGGTGTCCAAACAACCCCTGACAAGATGTTGATAGTCAGCGCTTCACAGCAGGCTCTTGACCTTATCGCGAGAATTTTCCTCAACCCTGGAGACACTTGTATAGTGGGACTTCCAACATACCTGGGCTTCATCCAGTCCGCGGCGGCAGTCAGAGGCACCATGATAGGAATCCCTCTCGACGACGACGGAATGAAAACCGACTTTGTAGAGGAAACAATAAAAAAACTGATAAACGAAGGAAAAAAACCTAAGTTTATATACGTAATACCGGATTTTCAAAATCCTGCCGGCGTCACAATGTCACTGGAAAGGAGAAAAAAACTTCTCGAAATAGCCGAAGAATTCGAAATGATAATAATCGAAGATTCACCCTACAGAAAACTGAGATACAGTGGAAAAGCCTTGCCGTCAATTTTCGAACTGGACAACGGTAGGGGCTACGTCGTAACGCTCTACACCTTTTCCAAAATATTTCTTCCGGGGTTCAGACTCGGATGGATCATCGGTCCCAAACACGTCATAGAGAAGATGGTTTTGGCAAAGCAGGGAATGGACCTTTGCACTTCACTTTTCACACAGGCGATATCCAGAGAATACATCCGGGCTGACCTCCTTGATGAGAGAATTGAAAAGAACATAGTCCTTTACAGTAAAAAAAGAAAAAAAATGCTCGAAGCCCTTGAAAAATACATGCCGAAAATGGAAGGACTGAAATGGACAAAACCAGAGGGGGGGCTTTTCCTCTGGTTGTCACTGCCGCAGAATATCAACACCGACAGGATGTTCTACAAAGCAGTAGAAGAAAACGTAGCCTACGTGATTGGAAGCGCTTTTTACTGCGACGGAGGCGGACAAAACACCATGAGGCTGAACTTTTCATATCCTTCGGAAGAAGAAATCGATATAGGAATTCAAAGGCTGGCAAAGGTTATTGAAAAAGAAAAAGAGACGATAGACAAGGGGCTCAACAATATCTTCCCCCAGTCTCCATAAAATTATTCCAAGGGAATGACCATTCGGGAGCTCGGAATAAGTTCCCTTTTTTCTACTTGTTCGCCTTTAATGGAAATTATTATTGTTATTTTTTTTTCGTCTCTCAGAAAATTTTCATAATTCACCACGAGGGTTCCGGGGACGAAATTTCTCAAGTCTACCGACAAACTCGGCGGTGGAACCGAAGACCTTAAGACGGCGGCGTCGAAATAATTGGATTTTATGTTTATGGAAATTCTGTCGGAAGAATCAACGTTTTCAAAACGGCATGTTAAAAAACCCGGATCACTGTGGGAATTTCTGTATTTAATAGCGAAAACAAACAAAACGAGAGGCAGAATCAAGACTAAAACGCTTATAAAAATTTCTTTTTTTTTGCTCATGGTTGTTTTATATTTAACAACCTGAAAGGCAATAAATCAACTCTTATGAGTCATAAATTTTTCGACCACACCTCCGATATCGGGGTGGAATTGTTTTCAGACACTGATGAAGGATTATTTAAAGAATTAGCTCTCGTTTTGAAAGAAGTGGTTATCGGTAAAAAGAGAAATAAAACGAAGCTCGTACGCTTAGTTCACCTCGAATCATTTTCTATTGAAAACCTTTTTTTTGATTTTGCTTCAGACCTAGTATACACTGCCGACACCGAATTTTTGTTACCAGACAGATTGGGGTCTATTTCAGTCACAAAAAAATTACAAGTGTTTTGCGCTTCATGCGGAAATTGAGTTTTTTGAAATCGGACTTGATGATAAAATAAGACACTATGTCAAAGGATCAACCCCGGAAAGTCTTACTTTTAAAAAAAAACTATCACGCGAGGATAATACTTGACGTCTGACCTGGGTTTAAAACCTGTTTCTGAAAATTTGTGGGAGCTTAAAAAATCCCACGACATGAAAGTTCCTGGAAGAATTTACGCTAACAAGCGAATCATCGAAAACCTCGACGCCAATGTTCTCTTGCAGTTGGAAAACGTGTCCTGTCTTCCCGAGATTCTATTGTATTCTGTAGCTATGCCTGACGCCCACTTGGGATACGGATTCCCGATAGGAGGTGTCGCGGCTTTCCCTATGAGCGACGGCATAATATCCCCGGGAGGCATCGGATTTGACATAAACTGCGGCGTCCGGCTTTTAAAGACAGGAATATCTTCAAAAGGAATGTCTGCGAAAGTCAAAAAATTGACAGATACAATTTTTCAGAACATCCCACTCGGTCTGGGTCATGGGGCGATATACAAGCCTGATAAATCAGAGATAAAGCAAGTGCTCTCAAAAGGCGCTCGGTTCATAGTCGATTCAGGCATGGGAGAAGAACACGATCTCGCCAGATGCGAGTCAGAAGGTTTTTTTCATGAAGCCGATACTGAAGGAGTTTCTAAGAGAGCTGTCGAAAGAGGATCCTCACAGCTTGGTAGCCTCGGAGCGGGAAACCACTTTATCGAAATTGACTCCATAGAAGAAATTCAAGATCAACCCTTCGCAGATTCAGCGGGTCTTTTCCCCGGTGAAATTGTCATTCTAATCCATTCCGGCTCAAGAGGGTTGGGGCATCAGATAACGACGGAGTGGATTCAAGTTCTGGAGAAAGAAAGGCAAAAAAAGAACATCCTTCTCAAAGACAGGCAATTGTCCTACACGGAGATAAACTCAGAAAAAGGGATAAGATACATGGGAGCGATGAAGGCGGCGGGTAATTTCGCTTTCGCTAACAGGCAGTTGATGACCCACAGAATAAGGGGGATAATAAAAAAAATCTTTTCACCTTCCTGTGAAGTTGAACTTGTATACGACTGCAGCCACAACATAGCCATGGAGGAAGTATGGCGCGGCAGAAATGTTTTGGTGCACAGAAAAGGCGCCACAAGAGCCAACCCTATGCACAAAATAAAATATGGAGAAAAATATTTTCCTGCGCCTGTAATAGTGCCAGGGTCAATGGGAACTGGTTTCACCCTTTTTTCGCCGAAAGATAAATGCGAAGAAACTTTTTTTTCTCTTCCTCACGGGTCGGGAAGGCTGATGAGCCGAAAACAAGCTTGCAAAAAATTCAGGGAAAAAGAAGTCAAAAAAGAGTTGATGAAAAAGGGAATTTATGTTAAAAATAACACTTATGAAGGCGTTTCTGAAGAAGCGCCCGATGTGTATAAAGGACTTGAAGACATCGAGGAAACAGTGACAAAAGCTGGGCTAGCATCAAAAATGTTAAATGCGAACCCAATGGGAAACATCAAAGGATAAAATGGGAGGTAACAAATGAAAGAACGTAATCCAATTATGGTTCTGATTCTCGGATGCGTGACTCTCGGAATATATAACCTGATATGGTTCTGGCAGACCACTTCAGAATTAAACAGCAAAGGTGCAACAGTTCCTAATCCGATACTCATGATAATACCCATCGTCGGAATATTCTATCTTTGGAAATACTCTGAAGGTGTCGAGAAGGTGACATCGGGTGGAATGACCGGCATTGTGTCTTTTCTTCTTTTCTGGTTCGTCAACCCTGTAGGCATGTTCCTCGCCCAGCAGAAATTCAATGAGATAAAGTAAACTGGAAACAAAAATGTTTCAATATCTTTACATACTGGCCCAATCTTCAAGAAGCGATGCTCCTGAAGCGGCTGGAGCTTTTGGCGCTATGGGCATGGTATGCTGCTTTTGGATTTTCTACTTTCTGCTGATAGTCGGCTCTTACGTCTACATGTCTATGGCTCTTATGACAATAGCCAAAAAATTAGGATACACAGACAAAGCCTGGTGGGCTTGGGTCCCGATTTTGAACGTCCTTCTAATGCTCGAAATGGCTCAACAGCCGACATGGTGGATAGTCCTCATGTTTATACCATTTGTCAATATTGTGATATCGATAATGGTGTGGATGGCTATCGCTGAAGCCCGCGGAAAGCCCAGTTGGTGGGGTATTATGCTAATAGTCCCGGTCATGAATATCATTGCTCCGGGTTACATTGCTTGGTCTGAATAAAAAATCTGGAAGAGGGCGTTCTCCGCCCTCTTCTTTTTCTCAAATACAAGGAATTAAAAAGGTTTGAATGAGTTTTCGATAACAGAGAAAATTGAAAATCTTAAAAAAGAAAAGAATTTCCTCGTTCTCGCCCACAACTACCAGACCTTGGAAGTTCAAAAAGCCGCCGACTTCGTCGGAGACTCTTTTGAGCTGTGCAAAAAAGCCCAATCATCAAAAAAAGAAAATATCGCATTCTGCGGAGTCAACTTCATGGCTGAAACCGCCTCCCTGCTCAACCCCGACAAAAATGTTTTTATAAGCGAGAAGAACGCCTACTGCACAATGGCACAAATGCTAAGTGAAGAAGAACTGGTATCTATAAAAGAAAAACACCCCCGAGTTCCTGTAGTCTGCTACATAAACTCAACAGTCGGTGTAAAAGCATTAAGTGATGTGGTCTGCACAAGTTCAAACGCGGTAAAAATAGTCAGAAAATTAGGGGCAAAACAGATAATATTTGTTCCGGATAAGAATCTTGGCAGCTATGTCGCGGGCATTTTAAAAGATATCCATGTTTTTACCCTCAACGCTTTCTGTTATGTCCATCATGAAATCTATCCAGAAGACATACAAAAAGAAAAAAAACGGCACCCCGCAGCCCTATCCCTTTGTCATCCGGAATGCCAGAAAGAATTGCTCTCAAACTGCGATTTTGTGGGATCAACCTCTCAAATAATCGATTATGTATCCAAAAGCGAAAAAAAAGAATTTATTGTTTCTACAGAAGAAGGCCTTTTGGACAGGCTGAGAAATGATTATCCGGAAAAGCTGATTTTCTCAGCTTCATTGCCCAGGGTTTGCTACGGAATGAAAAAAACAGATCTACAATCGCTTTTAGCCCTGCTTGAAAATCCTGCCGAACCTCTGAAAATTCCTCTGCAAATCGCGGAGAAAGCAAGAAAATCTGTTCAGAGAATGATGGAATTGTCTCAATAAATGGAAGAAAAAGGAGTTATAAGACAGGTGCTCGGAGACAGGTTGTATTATGTCACCCTTTACATAAACCCTGAAAATTGCAGGCACTGTTCAGCTCATTCATCTTGCATGATAAGCAAAACTCAGGATTTAAAGCTCCCGGGACCTCCCGGCCTTAAAGAAGGGCAGCAAGTGACGGTTTATTTTCCTTCTCTGTCCAAAGCCCTAAAATATTTCATACTGTTCGGTTCTCCACTCACGATTTTCTTTATCGCTTTTTTCTTTTTAAGCAATTTTCATTTCACCGAATTAACGGCTTTAGCATTTTCATCTTCTTTCGCGGCGGTTGATTTCATCTCAATGCTTTTCCTGTTAAAGAAAATTGAAAAAAACTATACTGATAGAATTGAAATTAAACCCGAGAAATGAAAGGACAACGCTGGAATGTCGATGACAATAGAGGTTCCTTCAGCCGGTGAATTGACCCTGCTTGAAAACCCTGTCCGGAAAAGAGATTATCTCGTAGAAATTGAAGCTTTAGAATTTACGTCTCTTTGCCCGATGACAGGTCAACCAGATTACGCAGCTATCATCATATCCTATATACCCGATAAGCTGATTTTTGAACTAAAATCCCTAAAACTCTATCTTCAAACTTTTCGAAACAAACTTTTAACCCACGAAGAAGCCATCAACGAAATTTTCGATAAAATCGAAGAATCCGTTAAACCTAAAAAGATTTCTGTCAAAGGACAATTTTCTGTCAGAGGCGGAATCAAAACAACAGTGATTGCTGAATCTCCAGATTCAAGGAGGAACTTGTGACAGAGCGAATATATCCTAAACATAGAATGTTCAAAACCACGCCATGGCAGATATGGGCTTTGGGATGGCGTTTTGTGTTTTTTTGTTATTTTTTCGCCACTGCATCTTTGTTTCTGGGGTTAGGGGTTTCTTCGATATGGCTTGCCATACTTTTGCCGGCTGCTGCCTTTTACCACGTCCTGGGTTCAAGCCTTTGGAATGGAAAAAAATGGACGAGGAAAACAGCCTTAGCCGAACATGTAATTGTCGGATCATCGGAAATTGCCCTGGTGGTAATTCTCTTCCTAAAAACACCCCACACACCTGGTTGGAAAAATTTTTCATTTCTTGCGTTGAAAATAGCCGCTGTAGATATTTTGATTAGAGTCGTTTCTTTCAGCTATCTAATCAAAAACAAAAATTTTCCGAATTTAAAAACTACCTGATCCTCAGACATGTATGAAGGATATCCGCCTCATCCTTAAAAGTCAGAGTGTCTGAGAATATTCTGATATCGTGTATCCTGATAATTTCATCGTCTGTCTTAATCGTCATCGTATTGCCATAATTTAGCGTGAATACCCCCTGTATTGTGTCATGCTCGTTTCGTGATATAAGCTTAACCGAATCGTCATCTGAAAACTGGAGGTATATCTGATCCTCCGCCCAAAGACCGTACAATGCGTCGTTGGAAAGCGTGCTGTCAGGTTCAATTTTTTCCGTGCCCACTACAACCAGAGTTCTCAGATTGCTGTCGCAGAGATGAACTTCAACCGGACTGCCGAAAAATACGTAGGATGATATTTCTTCAGCCATAAGCCTGCATGTTTCAATGTATTCTGAGTCTTCGTCGTATCCTTGCTTGACTGGAAACCTGACCTGGTATATTCCCGCTATTTTCAATACCTGAACTGTTTTTTCGTTTGTATTCTTGTCGAACCAACCCGCTTCTTGAAAATACTTGCCTATGGAGTGCGCTTCCTCTTCAGTTACAGGAGATTTGTAGTATAGCGCACTGCCGTTTTCATATGTGATTTTTGTGCCCCATGAGTTTTCAAAACTGCCGAGAGCCAGTAGAAAGAAAACAACAATTCCTACAACAGAAAATATTATTTTACGGAAATTTCTTTTCATTGTCGTTTTTCCTTTCTGAAAGGGTAAATTGTTATAAGAGGAAAGGCGGAAAAGACCGCTGTGAAAGCGAGATCAGCACCGTCGAATGTCCCGGGAAAAGCTCCGGTCAACTGAAGCAGTTCTGAAGATAAACCTATGGCAGGTCCTAAAAGAAACCAGAAAATCGCTCCTCTTGAATTCTTCCATACGAGCAAGAGATAAGCTGTAAGAGAATAAATCCAAAGTGCGTTAGGAAGGCAAAACACGACCCAGTAAGGGCATTCATAACTTTGTAAAGGAGAAAACGTTCTCATGTTTTTGACGAATAATCCCAGATTCATGCTCTCAAACCATTGAAACATCTTCAAATTCTCAGTTCTGAATAAGATGTATATTGCGCCGCCTATAAACAGGGGGATAATGATATGCCCGGAGAATAGAATCAATTTATGTAGTGTATTTTTCATAGCGCACCTTTCAAACAATATAATTCTAAACATTTCCAGTCAATCAAATCAAACAAAACTTAAAAAATATTTTACGGCGTCCCTCACTCCTTCGCTGGAAGAATTTTCGTATTTTTTTGCCAGAGGAACGCCTCTTTTTTCCTTCTGATAGGCCAGGACCAAAAATGCGTTTCTGACAAGAGCGTTTTCTCTCAACCAACGAGCGTTTAGCTGGGAACCAGAGAAGCAAAGCTTTCTATATTCAACTGGATTTTCAAGAAAATCGAGTACTTTTACCTTTCCACCAATCCAGCCCTTTGAAGGTCTGTGGATGGAAGGCGGAGCTTTAATGTTTAAAACACAACTATCCTGACAGTCATCGCATCCGTAAAACCTGTCCTTCCACACTTTCTTTATATTTTCCGGAATTACCGTGTCTCTCTGTGAAAGTTCTTGAATGCATTTTGTTCTGTCCAGGTTCACAGCGCCCTCCGTTCCTTGGCTTTTAATACATTTTGTGGGGCATTTTTGCAGGCAATTATCGCAGTCCAGGCAGAGGTTTTCGGGTATTACCGATAGCGGCAGTTCGGATTCAGTTAAAAACAATCCGATTACGACTCGCGTTCCATAAACCCCGTTGACCAGAAGGCCATTTTTCCCCTTAAATCCGAGTCCCGCTCTGTAGGCGTAAAGCTTTTCATCGAGAGGTCCGTTGCTGAAAGATTTTGAAACTCTATCTCCTGTCACTCGCGAATAAATCTCCGATATCATCCTCAATTTTTGTTTTAAAAGGTCGTAATAATTTCCCCAGGCGTATTTGGCGATTCTGCCTTCTCCGCCTATTAATTCAATTTTCTCTTTTGTGTCGTAGGACAGGATTCCCACCACCAAGCTTTTTGCCCATTCCTTGACTAGAAGAGGATTGTGAAACTTATCACTTGGCAGATATTGGCCGTCGTACAAAATTTTTGCACAGAAACCCTCCTCTACAGGGTCAGCGCCGGTAAAACCAATCCCGTCGAGATTTACGTCTTGGGCGAGTTTTTTTAGAAAATCGGCTTTGCTGTCTTTTGTTAGACATTTATTTTGGGTCATAGGCTTGTCTTTACCGATACCGTCTTTATTCCCTTTATCGAGCTCTCTTCGACCGTCATGGTCAAATCACCTAACTTGAAGACTTCTCCGGGGGAAGGGATATTCCTGTTGACATCGAGAATAAAACTCGCGATCGTATAATCACCAATGTAGTAATTTGACGGTATTTCCACACCGTACAGGTCCGAAATAAGCCTAAGCCTTGTATCCGCTTTGAATATGAAGTTGCCCCATTCGTCTCGGTCCGTCACGAAAGGATTTTTTTCGTTGAGGTAAAAAATATTCGCAAACCTGACTATTATGTCAATTCTTGTCAGTATTCCAGTAACCTGTCCGTACTCGTCAACACAAACAGTTAAATCATCCGCCATTTCTGAGAAAATCTCCAGGGCTTTGATAAAAGAAGCTCTGTCGTAAATGAAAACAGGTTCTCTCGGTTTTCGGGACTTCTTTTTTATCGTATCTCTTATGTAATAAACTCCTTTGACATCGTCGACACTCTCGCCAATGGCAACTATTTTTGAATGTCCCGTTTTCCTGAAAGCCTCAAGAGCTCCTTCAAAGCCGTTTTCCACTTTGCAGAAAACTGTTTCTTTTCTCGGCCGCATCACCGAAAAGACTTTCAGTCTTTCCAAAGACCCGACTCCCTCTTCGAGAATTCTCGCATGGGGCGTAAGCATGCCTCCTTTTGAAAAATCTTTCAGGGCGTCGTCCAAATCCGAAATCCTGGTGTCTTGAGCTTCCTTTATTCCGATGGTGTTTAAAATCGCTGAAGAGACTCTCTGAAAAGACATCGACAACGGTTTAAATAAAAAAGACGATAATCCTATGAAGGGAGACAAAAACAAAAATGAGGAATTCGCGTTCAATTTACTTATTGCTTTGGGGATTATCTCGCCAATGAGCAAAATCAAGACAAAATCTGTTATCACTGAATAAAAAGCGTTGTGATTTTCAAAAAACGAGTCGAATAGATTTTCAGTCAAAGTGCTCATCGCAACAACGCAGATGTTTGTTCCGACCAAAATTACGGAGAGATTTTCTTCTATTCTCGACATCAGTTTCATGGCAATTTTTTTGTTTCTTGATTTGCATCCCGCTATTTTCTCCGGTCTCGCTCCAACAAGCGCCAGCTCTGAGGAGGTGTAAGACGCCAAGAGAAGCAGAAAAAACGAAATGATAAGGATATACACGGCAAACATTATTATTTGTCCTTGAAAACCGAAACTTTTAATACTTTGTTTTTTTTCACCTCTTCAACCCTGATAATCCAATCTCCTAGCCTGACCCTATCTTTTTTGCTTGGCATTGTCTTTATGTTCTCGAGGATGTATTTTCCAACAGTCATATCGGAAATTTCCGGGTCCAGGTAAAAACCAAGAGACTCCGACAGTTCTCTCAGAGTGCATTCTGCGTCGATTCCAGATCCTCTTTGGTGAGGTTTACTATTTTTCCTCTTGTGGCTCTTATCACCCAAAAGGTATCCGAGTATGTCATCTTCTGTCACTATGCCCGCAGTCTGTCCGTATTCATCTTTGACAACCAAAAAAACATCGCCAACATTTTTCAAATCGTCAATTATCTTGGTAAGTTTTGCGGATTTCGGCACGAAAACAACTGAATCGAGATATTTATCCATTCGATCAGAGTCTTTCAACCCTTGAGCTATGCATTTGGACAAACTGAGGGTTCCGGCAATATCGTCGAAATTTTTATCGAATACCAGAGCTGTTTTCACTGTCGTTTCTTCAAAAAGCGCTTTCGCTTCCTTCCAGGTTGAAAATTTCTCGAGAAAAGGGATCTGATGCCTGGTCCGCATTATGTCTTTTGCTTCTGTCTGACCGAGAGCTATCAGCGAATAAGTCAGTTTCCATTTAACCGAATTCCTTTCAGAATTCCTTACTTTATGGAGTAAATACATTACTTCTGACGGCGCGAGAATTTCATTTTGCCGGTTTTTCAAAACCATCAACAGGAAAAGTTCCAGGGGCTTGATGAAAGGATAAAGAGTGAAGCTGAGAAAATATATGTAAGGACTAATGGCTAGTGCAATGGGCAGTGTCCTTCTGATGGCTAAAAGCTTAGGCCCAAATTCACCGAAAATCAGAAGAAGGGAGGTCACCACGGTAATGTTTATCAGCACCGCGATAGCGTCTCCAGCAGTTTTACCCATAAGAGAGAGAAGTATTTTAAAAGCCAGTACTGATAAAATTACATTGACGACAGTGTTGCTGAAAAGCAGGAGCGGGAGCGTGAAGTTGGGTTTGTTGTAGAGCTTTTGGAGAGCTTTTCCTCTGAAACCCGAATTCCGGCAGGAATTAACTGCATAAGAGGGAAGTGAAAATATTGCGGTTTCAGACGCGGAAAACGAAGCGGATAAAAATAAAAGTATCGCGCAAAATATCAAATAGAGCAAAGTCGGTTTTCCGTTTTAAGCTTTCTCAGAATTTCTTCCTGAACTGTCCACATTTTGACCTTTTTTTGGCTTGTGTGATCTTCAAAACCCAAAAGGTGCAGAAAACCATGGATTATCACCCTCGTCAATTCTTCTTCAAAACGGATCCTGAGCAGATTAGCGTTTTCCATGACTTTTTCAGGGCATATTATCATGTCGCCGAGATAATCCCGGTCGGAACCCGGGAATGAAATCACATCCGTGACGTATCTTTTCTTCCTGTACTTCGAATTGTAGTCTCTTATCTCATTTTTGCCGACGAAAACTATGCTCAGGGCAGGATTTTTTATGGACAATAATGAAGATATATCAAGTATTGTCTTCTTGACAGGATTCGTTTTCTTTTGGTTCTTCGTGATTATTTTTATTGAGTTCTTCATCGTTTTTTTGATCAGATGGGTATTGAACCCTCCTGTGATATATGCTTGTCATGTGTTTCAAAAAAACTTCTTCAATCTGATATATCTCACGCAACGACATTTCAGACTCTTTCAGTTGACCATCTGTTATTCTGCGTTCGAATATGGATCTTATTTTATCCCTCAGTTCTTCTTCCGATGGATTTTTAAGGCTTCTGCAAGAAGCTTCGATGCTGTCTGCGAGCATGACAATTGAAGCTTCTTTGCTTTTCGGCAGAGGACCTCTGTACCTGAATTCATTTTCATCTATTTCAGGTCCCCCCATTGTTTTTGCCATTTCAGCCTTGTGCAAAAAAACCTCCATAATATTTGTTCCGTGGTGAGTCTGAATGAACTCGATTATTTCCATGGGCAATTTGTGTTTTTTTGCGAGAACTATTCCATCGTCGACATGGTTTCTCAGCAACCTCGCGCTTTCCTTGGGCGAAATGCTGTCGTGAATGTTTTTGCCCTCCATGGGCTGATTTTCTATGAAATTTTCCGGATGCTCTATTTTACCAATATCATGATAAAGAGAGCCCACTTTGGCCAGAACAGGATTTGCGCCTATAGCTTTTGCCGCTGCTTCAGCTATGTCGCCGACGATAATTGAATGATACTTTGTACCCTGTGCTTCTCTTGCCATCTTATACAGTAGAGGTTGACTGTCGAGAGCGAGTTCCAGAAGTTTCATGTCCGTGACGACATTGAATATCCTCTCAAAAAGTGAAATAAGCCCCAGGGCGAAAAACACCGATATAATGGAGTTGATGAAAGAGACCAACAGCAAATTCATCAAAACCCTGGCAGGAAAGTTTCCTGACATGTAAAGGGAAATTGAGATAATTGACAAACTGGTGAACATCGCCATCAAAACAGTATAGAAATTCGCCCTTCTGTGGATTTTTCTCGATACCGCTATAGCAGCAGCGCTGCCGGTGAAAAGGAACAAAAACAGGTTTAGGGAATAATTCCAGTAAACCGCTGCGACTGAAGATAAAATCAATACTGCGATGACTCCTTCGGTTGGACCCACCAAAAGCACGAGTAACAATCCGCCTAAAGCGACTGGAGAAAGGGCGATTAGGTTTTCCACAAAACTTTCTGAAGGAAAATTTAACGGAGATCCAGCCCCGGAAGAGCTCAAATACCTTATGAGAACACACGTCGCAATTGAAGTTAACAATACAATCAGCAAAAACAAAAGCATTTTCGATTTGGTCTTCCATGTTCTTAGGCACAAGAAAGAAAGGAAAATAAACGAAAGAAAAAATATCATCCCGACAGCGGTCATTCTTCCCAAAAATTCTTTAATGCTGTGTTTGGTTTTACCCAAAAGGTTTATTATTTGCGGGTCTTCCTCGCCGACAAATTTTATCAACGAAACTATTTTTATGGAATCTTCTATTGTAATCTGCTGGTTCTGTCTCAATATTTCAGCACCTTTGCTCACTTTTTCATCAGTGTATGGGTCTATAGACCTTAGGGCAGAATCTGTTTTGGCGTTTGTCCAATTTCTGTCGAAGAATAAATTCACTTCTGCGATCTTTCTGAGCGCGTTCCTCAGCAAAAGAGTGTCTTCTTTTCTGTAAGCGGAATAGGTCAATATCGCGTCACTTAATTGGTCTACACTGTAAAGAATCGAAGACTGAGGTCGTTGAATCTGGTTTAAACCGTCGAGGTCTATAATTATGGCTGTCTTTTGACGGTTTTGGGTGAAAGGTTCTGAAATTCCGATAGACACTATCGTGTCTATCAATTCGTTCAAGGATTTTGAAATGTCGAGAATATTTTTTGAGTCAAGCGTCCAGAGAATGCTGTCCAACTGGTTTTTCGTGATTTCTCGGGGTTGAAGCCATTCATAAAGAGACGACAACACCCTTTCACGGAAATAAGGCGGCTGGAAGTTTCCAAACGAATCCAACTCAAAGTACTTATTGCTGCAAGAGTCGAGAAAAGTCATGAAAGAGTCTTTTCTCGACAGGCAGTTCCTGTATATGTCGGTTTTTTTCAAAACCGGCGTGATCGAATCCCTGACAAAAATCGATTCAGCAGAAAGGCTTTCCGAAGATTTGAGTATTTTAAAATCCACCGGAGACAATATAGTCCTGTCGGACACCTCTCCGGGAATGAAAGTCAGGGATTTACGGGAAGGCGGGTGCGAAACAAGTTCCGCAACGATGATGACGAAAACAATCGACAGAAACCTCCATGCCAAGCCAACTATGTCGCCTTTATTGATTTTCATTGAATCCTTCGTATGCTTTGATGATCTCCTTGACCAACCTGTGTCTCACGACGTCCTTACTCGTCAATTGGATAATCCCGATTCCGTCAATGTTGCCCAAAAGCTTCCTGATTTCTACAAGGCCAGGTTTTCCGGTTATCAAATCGCTCTGAGTTATATCTCCACAGACGACCGTTTTAGAGCTTCTTCCCAGCCTGGTCAAAAACATCTTCAGCTGGGGGTGCGTGGTGTTTTGAGCTTCGTCGAGAATTATAAAGGCTTCGTTCAAAGTCCTGCCCCTCATGAAAGCGAGCGGAGCGACTTCAATTATTCCGAAATCAATGTATTTTTTCATTTTTTCTTTAGAAAGAGTCATCTCAAGAGAATCGTACAACGGTCTTAAATAGGGTTGAACCTTTTCAATTAAATCACCCGGGAGGTACCCTAAATTTTCTCCCGCTTCAACTGCCGGTCGAGTGAGAATTATTTTTTTTATCTTGTTTTCAACCATCATCTCAACCGCTTTTGCGACAGCGAGAAATGTTTTCCCTGTCCCTGCAGGTCCAATGCAAATCGTCAATTCATTTTTTTCTATCTCGCCAATATACAGTTTTTGCCCGTTGCTTCGGGGGAAAATTTTCATACAGGGAGTGTTTATGACGGTTTTTTGCTGACCGTCGGAGAAACCTCCGTTCTCAACAAAATCCAAAAAATCTTTTTCGTCCTTCAAAAAACCTTCTTCAATTAAATTTATCAACTCTTTGACAGCTTTGGATGCGTGCTCAAGAGTCTTTTCTTCCCCTCTGATGATTACCTTTTCACCTTTCAAGAAAAATTTACAGTCGAACTTCGACCTTAAAATTCTAAGATGGTCGTCTCTTGGTCCGACAAAATTCAAGACCCATTCATTTGGGAGATATATTGAAGTCTCTGCCATATCAAAAAAGGGGAGATCGCTCTCCCCTTTATAGTATCCAACTCAGAAAAACGATTACTGACCGACCTGAGTCCTGTACCTTTCCCAAACTGTGGGATCTTGGTTGAGTTTGAACTGCTGCTTGGGAAGGATGAGATCAGGATTAGGACCTATGACGGTTTTGTTGTCGTCATAGATCATTTTCCAGAGATACCATCTCTGACCCCTGGGCTCATACTGCCTTTTAGCAATCCACCACAGACAGTCGCCTTCTTTTACTATGTATGTGACGTAATCAGGCGTTCTCGTGAGTTCCGCGATCTGCCTGTTAAGTTCACTTTTTCTCGCCAGAAGTTGATCGACCTCAGCCTGAAGCTGATCGACTTCCGCTTTAAGATTGTCGACTATCGGACGGTTGTCGGTTACACACTGTTCGTACTCTTTGATCTTTGCCAGAGCCTGTTCTTCTGTCAGCGTCTCTTCCGCGAACATTGCTGAAACAGCGAAAAGGCCGATAAAGAGAGCGAGGATTAGTTTCGTATATTTCATCTCTTACCTCCCCTTACATTCCGCGTTCAGCTTTGAGTTCCTGCAGCCTCTGCTCAAGCCTTTGAATCTCAGCCTGCAAATCGGCTTTTTGCTGCATCAAACTCTGTTTGCGATTCTCAAGTCTCGTGCGTTCCGCTCTGAGGCTTTCGCATTCAGATTGAACCTGCCTAAGCCTTGCGAGTGTTTCCTGGGACGCACCCTTTGGTCCGCAGCCAACTGCCAGCAAAGACAGAAGAGCAGTTCCCGCAAAGACAGCCATTAAACGCTTCTTCATTTAACAAACCTCCTTTCTATCATTAGACAATGTTATCACAAGATAACAGCTCTATTTTTTTAACAGAATTTGTGTCTTGTGTCAACAGATTTCAAAATGACGAATTGCCACTGCCTCTAAATTTTCATTGAATTGTCAACGCGATATTCTTGTTCAAAAGAAACACTAATCTGGAAGTCGAATCGCTCCAGACATAAAAATCATCTCTCAACCCCATGGCGTGAGCCAATGATTTCGCAAGTCTCAGATTTTGGGGATTGGATAGTATTCTGCTCTGGTCCTTGTCTGAAGTGTCGGGAGGTTCGATTACAGCGACAACCCTTACAGGTATTGAGTTTATTTCTGATTTGTTCAGGGAATTGAATATCCTCGAAGCGATAGAATCGTCTGAAAATCTCGAAATCACACAGACATTCAGCGTATCTACATCAAAATTTTCTAGCGGCGCGCTGTCAGGAAGAAAATTTCCTGTGTTCAAAAGATCGTCTCCAACTTCAATGATGATGTGAAGAGGTCTGACGACAGGTGCAAATGAATCAGGGAAAATTGAGCTAAAAAGGTCAATTATTTTTTTTGAATTTTCCGAATTTTCTCCAACAGAAAACAGGTTTAGAGAACTTTGGAAATTTTCGGAAGCGTAGCCGTTGAGAATTGAATAGCTGAAACCTGGACCCAGGCTGTCAAAAATAGAATCAACTCCCTGAGCTATTATTATTTGCGCTTTTGTCGCAACTCCAGGTATATTTGAAACGTTTACTATTTCAATTTTGAAAAGGGAATCATCGGAGTATCCGCTGTTCGTATCCACTTGAGGCTCATTTGCTCCGACAGCTGAAATCGTGTCGCTTGAGATAATTCTGTTTTCCCTTTGCAGAAAATTAAACGGGTTTATGATAAAAGCCAACAAAAGAATTACGAATGGAATCAACGCTAAAAGAATTTTCCAGTTAAAAGTCTTTTGTCTTTTTTCATTCTTGGTTTCTGAATTCGCAAGGTCTTCGGCGTTTTGATTTCCAACATTTTCGGTCTGACCCAAGGGTTCGCTTTGTATCTCCTCAAAGTAACTTTTCTGCGTTGAAATCGACAGCCTCTTTTCGGGTATATCTTTGTATTCGACCGGGACTTTGTGTATTTTTATCAAAGCGACCGTAGCGTCGTCATCGGAACCGGATTTGACTGCACTTGAAAGTATGATTCCCGGAAGTTCATCGGAAAACCTGTAAAGGCAAGTCTCCCTTATCTCTCCGTCATCGATAAAATCCGTAACACCGTCTGTCGTCATGAGAAAAATATCATCTTGTTTTATGTTGAGGGAAACCACTTCGGGTTCCAGCACGGGTCTCGACCCAAGCGAGCTCATGAGAATATTTCTCATCGATCTGTCCCTTGGAGTCTTTTCTCCTTCCGCGGCTTGCCAGCTATAATCTTTAGAAACTGTTTTCAGAGCTCTGTTCCTGAGAAGGTATACTTTTGAATCCCCTATGTTTGCGACAAAAACCGAGTGACTTTTCACCACAAGGACAGAAACTGAAGCTCCCACGCCCCTTTTATCGTTTCTTTCTTTCCAATCCCTGTAAAACTTTCCGTTTGACTCTTTTAATGCCTGGGTCAACCTCTCTTTGGTGGTTCTACTCGTCTCGTCGGTGTAATATCTCTCGGAAATTTCTCTCGCGATGTATTCGGAGGAGACAGCCGCTTCGCTTCTTCCTCCAAATCCATCTACAATAACAAATAGCGCGCCTTTCTTTTCGAGTTCTTCCTGATTTTCAATAGAGACCCAAGTGAAAAAATCTTCATTCCTCGAAGTCTTGGAACCTTTTGAGGTCTTGTGGATTAATGTAATATAACTCATTCTATTCCGACATTTCTCTGAATTGTTCAAGTTGTCTGGACCTTGCTTTCAATCTCAATTTTTTAAGAGCCTTTGTCTCAATCTGCCTTATCCTCTCTCTTGTCACGCCAAATATCATTCCAACTTCTTCAAGGGTCTTAGGACAACCGTCTTCTATTCCAAACCTGTATATAAGAACTTTTTTCTCCCTTTCGGTGAGGGTATTTAAGACTCCTCTTAGCCTCTCGTCAAGCATTGCGTTGGCAGCGACTTGCAAGGGAGACGCTTCTTTAATATCTTCAATAAAGTCCCCGAAGAAAGCGTCGTCGCTGTCTCCGATAGGCCTGTCAAGCGAAACAGTGTCCTGTCCAACATTGAAAACAGCATAAATTTTTTCGATGGGCACGTCAAGTTTTTCAGCTATCTCTTCAGGTGTAGGTTCCTGTCCTGTTTTTTGTTTATAAATCGATATTTCCTTTAGAACCTTGTGCATAACTTCAATCATGTGAACGGGCACTCTGACTGTTCTACCCTGGTCCGCCAGAGCCCTGCTTATCGCCTGTCTTATCCACCACGTAGCGTATGTGCTGAATTTATAACCTTTTCTCCAGTCGAATTTGTCGACAGCTCTCATCAACCCCATGTTGCCCTCTTGTATCAAATCCAAAAAATCGAGACCTTGATGGCTCGATTTTCTGGCGATTGAAATCACAAGCCTTACATTCGCTTCGATCATTTTCTTTTTCGCATGGTTGACTCTGGTGTTGGCATCCGATATCCTTCTTAGGATTTCTTTGATTTTATACAGAGGCAGCAAAGCTTCTTCCTCGAGATGTTTCTGTTGGTTTACGAGGTCCCTGAGTTCATTGATCTCGTGTTTTATGTTTTCATTTTTCCTTTTTGCAGAAGCTATCGAAGAAGAGCTTATCGAATTTATCGTTCTGCTCATTCTGTCGGTCTCTTCTGGAAGATCGTCTGCCGCCGTTTTAAAACAACCCCTGATATTTCTCCACAATTTTTCCTGCTTTACGCGAAGGTCGCTGAACACGGCAAAATGATTTTTAAGAGAATCGACGCATTTGTCGACGATTTTAATATGCAATCTGTCGTAAAAATCCCATGAATCCGCGTTTTGTTTCGTAGGAGGGTTGACGAGATTCATTATCGATTTGGACATATCCGCGATTATTTTTTCTTTAGCAGTTCTGTTGTTTTTTTTCTTCAGAAGCCTGTATTTTCTCTCAATTGTTTCAATTTTACCCAAAAGAAACTGTTTTTTCTTCCACGTCACGTATCTCATCGGAAAAATAACGTCTTTTTCGTCTTCAGGATAAAAAAAGAGTTTTAAAAATTCCCCGATATTCTGGCTTTTAGACCTTTCAACTTCCTCTTTGATCACAAGAAAATTCTCAACTCCGAGAAGGCACGAAAAGGCTAAATCTGCTATCTCGATTTCTGCCTGTTCCTTTTCTTTTGCTACAATTATCTCGTCTTCCCTCTCCATGAGTTTTGTGTTTTTCAACTCCTGCATATAAAGTTTTGTAGGATCATCAAAAGCTTTTATATTATGAATTTTCAAAGCTTTTTGCTTCTTTAGAGTTTCAAGGTGTTCGTTTTTTATCGAGATATTATGTTTTTTAAGATGAGAGCAAATTTCTTCGAAGACATCCTCGGCTGTCAGGTGCTTGGGTATCAAATTGTTAATATCTTCATAAGTTACGGTATTGCGTTGATTTTTTGCCTTTTTTTCAATTTTGTTTAAAACTGAGACAAGGTCTATCTTTTTATCCTTGATTGTCTGTTCCTTTTTTACCGGTTTTTCAGTTTTTTTCTTTTGAGGTTTTAACTCCTTTATTGTTTTCACTTTGGCTCTTGAATTATTTTTTTTGACACTCAAGATTTTTTTGGCCTTCCTCGAAGTTTTAGACACGCTCATCTTTTCCTGCCCTCCCTTACCAATTGCTCCAGCTCAAACGCCAAATCCCTTGTATCTTCCCCTTTTTGCTGTGCTGTTTTTATATTATTTATCAATTCGTCTCTTTTTTCTCTTAACACCAGATTATCCAGCATGCTTTTCAAGTTCTCCAATATTTGCAGCGCTTCTTCCTGCTTGTTGAAACGAATTTTGAAATATTCCTTTTTGAGGCTTGAATTCTCAATTTTGTTTTCGATCTGTTTTGCCAAATCTACTAAAATGTCCTGTTTCTCTTTATTAAGATAATGACTTAACATGTTTTTCGCAAGCTTTGCTGTCGAATCTTCTCTAAGGGAAGTGGAATAAATCATAAGCAAAATATGTTCCTTTTTGGAAATTTCTCTATCTTCATTGCTTTTCAACTTGTCTGTCGTCTTAGAAAAATAACCGTCTATTTCCGGTATGCCCAGTGATGTTGATGCTTTTCTTTTCCATTCTTCCCTTAGTATGGGATCTGGAATTTTTTGAATTATTTCAATCACCCTTTTTGAAAGCTTGGATTTTTCCGCCGGGGTATTATAATTTTTCACGTCGATCATGTAATCCAGCCAATTCTTTTTTGATTCTTCGATCTCTTTTCTCGGATCATTGGATTTTTGAACAAGTTCGTCCGGGTCTTTAAAAGTTTTCAAGTCTATTACATCGACATCGAGTCCAGCCGCAATTAAGATTTCAATACCTCTTGACGTCGCTCTCTTCCCGGATTCGTCAGAATCATAAAAAATTGAGACTCTATCTGAATATTTTTTTATGGTTTTAGCCTGTTCAAAGGTCAGAGATGTCCCGCAGGAAGCGATTGCATTCTCAAAACCAGCTCTAAACATTGAAATTGCATCCATGTATCCTTCGACGAGTATGAAGCCCGAAGCCTTTTGGGCGGCTTTTTTCGCGTTGTGCAATGAGTAGAGCACGGAACTTTTGTCGTATATATCTATTTGCCGGGAGTTCAGGTATTTCGGTTCTCTGGAGTCCAAACTCCTCCCTCCAAAGGCAATAATTCTTCCTGAGGCATCTGATATTGGAAACATCAGTCTGTTGAAAAATACTTCGCTGACCACGTTTTTTTTTATGTTTATAAGCCCTGCTTTTTCGAGGGTCTTCACTGAAAACCCTGCCTTTTTTGCCTCAGGATAAAGACCTCTTTCAGAATACCCGATCCTGAACTTCGACGTTATCTCGGCGTCGAGCCCTCTGAACGACAAATATTTTTTCAAGTTTTCACCGGCACTTTTTTTCAGGCATTTCTGATAATACGAACAGGCAAATTCCATGACTTTGTAAAGTTCGTTTTCCGCACCGCTTGAATCCGAAAGAGAAACTCCGGCTCTTTTGGCGAGCCTTCTCAAGGCCTCTGGGAAATCTATGTTTTCTATCCTCATCAGAAAGTTATAAGCATTTCCGCCTGCTCCGCATCCGAAACAGTAAAAAAGATTTTTCTGAGGAGAAACCGTGAAAGAAGGTGTTTTTTCCGTATGAAACGGACAGAGGCCTTTCAGGTCTTTTCCTGAAGGGGTGAGTTTGACGTATTCAGCAATAACATCTGCAATTTGGATTTTCTCAAGAATTTCTTCGGCTTTTGAGCGGTCTTTCAATTTCACCTCAACAACAAGACAGTGACTCCGTCTCCACCTTCTCCCGGCTGACCGGGTCTGGAGCAAATCTTGTTTTTTTGCAGATAACCAGTTATTTTCTTTTTTAGTTTGCCTGTCCCTATTCCGTGAATCACGGTCACGAAAGGGCATTCGTTCAGAAGAGAATCGTCGATGAAAACTTCAAGCTGTTCAAGGGCAGTGTCTGAATCAAGCCCTCTGAGGTCGATGCTGGTTTTGAATTCCCTGTCCCTTGAAAGTATAACTCTTGTTTTTTTGTCTGTTTCCGGTTTGTCGTTCGGTGGTGCCAGGTCATCAGGAGATAAAAAAATCTTCACTTTACCGGTTTTGACGAGATACTTGTTCTTATCTTTAAGGACGATTTCACCATGACAATTCAATTTTTTTATGAAGACTTTTTCGCCTTCGCCGTATTTTAATTCCCGATCCCTTTTATTCCTTTCCGAAGTCGTCTTCTCCACAAATTCTTTTCGATAATTTTCAATACTTTTTTTGGAAGCTTTGGATTCTTTGATTTCCTTTATGATTTCTTCGGCTTTTTTTCTGGTCTGAGAGATTATAGCAGATTCTTCTTTTATCAAATTGTCCCTGAAATGTTTTTTTTCATTCTCAAGGTCGCTTTCGAGTTTCCTTAAATTACTGAGCTTTGTCTCTATCTCTTCCATTTTTTTTTCACTCATCTCTTCGAGATACTTTCTGTTTTGCAAAGTTTTTTTCAACTCTTCAACCGTACTTTCGTATGATATTTGATCCTGCGGCATCATATCTATCGCCCTTTGAGTGACGCGACGGGGAAAACCGAATTTATCGGCAATTTCGAAAGTGTAAGAAGAACCGGGAACTCCCATGGTCAACTTGTATTTAGGCTCAAAACTCACCGTATCGATATCCATCGAGGCGTTTATAATGTCCGGAAGACTCTCAGCTACTACTTTTAACTGGACTATGTTTGTTGTCGCAAGGGCTTTGCACCCTTTCTTCACGAGTGATTCGACGAATGCAGCAGCTAAAGCCGCTCCTTTCGCAGGATCCGTCGAAGCGCCAATTTCGTCTATCAGGACAAGGGTTTTTTGCCCTGACCTGCTCCAGATCATATTCCATCTTTTAAGCCTGGCGGTGAAAGTCGAGATATCTTCCTCAATGGATTGTCTATCCCCTCCATCGCAGAAAACATGAAGATCATAAGGGATTGTCGTCAGACCTGAAACAGGTGGATGGACACCGATATACGAAAGCAGAAGTGTTATTCCAACTGTTTTCATGGCAATTGTCTTCCCCCCGGCATTTGGTCCGCTGATTATGATAGCTTTCTTATTTTTGGGAAATTCTATATCGAGAGGGACTGTCTTTTCCGCTCCTTTTATTATGCACAACAGAGGGTGTTTTGCTTTTACCAGACTTAATTCGCCTTCTTCTGGATACTCTCCTCCAAGTTTTTCGGAGAACCTCGCCTTCGCAAGAGCAAAATCCAAATAGCATGATACGTCAAATATTTCCGTCAAAACATCTCTGGCTTCCAAAATTTCCTCGGTGAGAGCTCTGATAATCCTTTTTATCTCCCAAACTTCATCTCTTTGAAGCTTTTGCAGGCTGTTGTTTTCCTGGACAAGCTCAAAAGGTTCCATGAAAACAGTGGAGCCGCTTTCGGAAGTGTCGTGGACCAATCCTCCGATATATTTTTGTTTTTCAGTTTTTACAGCTATGACATACCTTTCGGACCTTTGAGTTATGAAATTCTCTTGGAGTGAGTCCTTGTATTTTTCGCACATGTCCTTTGTTTTCTGAGACAAATGCCTTCTTTGAGACGTAATTGCTTTTCTTATTCTCGCAAGTTCCGAACTTGCGGAGTCTTTTATAGACCCGTCTCTTTCCACTGTTTTTTTGATTTTTTTCCCGAGGTCTTCACGGCATTCAACACCCGAAACAATACTCCATGTCACCGGATAATCAGATTCATGACGAGATAATTGGGTTTTTGTCTCGTGAAACATTTCTATCATTTGTCCGATGAACAGGAGGTCTAAAGGGGTTAT
Source organism: candidate division WOR-3 bacterium (assembly GCA_016926475.1). Classification (NCBI taxonomy): domain Bacteria; kingdom Pseudomonadati; phylum Caldifarciminota; species Caldifarciminota bacterium. The sequence goes on from JAFGON010000057.1 coordinate 49,243, forward strand.
GCCCTGTGCTTTCTCAAAAGCTGTGTCGAAAATGCTCTCTATGTCTGCGATTCTGTCAAAAGTTAATTTCAAATTTCCGGAGATAGATCTCCATTCTGAAGTCAAATTCAGCAGATCGCGGACAAGTTTTCTCTCCGCGATTGGTTTTGAAATTTTCAGTTTTTTCGCGCTGTGAGGGCTCGAACATTCATCGGATACTTTTTCAAGGATAGAAAAATAATCGAGAATCCTTAAAGATTCTGTATCCATCCGTTATTTTTTATCGTTTTAAGAAACGATGAGCTTATCTGTGGATCACCCTGCGTCTGTTCGACAAACTCTTTTTTTTCCTCTCCTCGCTCGGTTTTTCGTATCTCTCATTTTTCTTGAAATCGCTCAAAATCCTCTCCTGTTCGCAGACTCTTTTGAACCTTTTGAGCGCCGATTCAAAGGATTCATTATCTCTGACCTTAACACCTACTGACATACTCTATCCCAACCTCCTTTACGAAATGCTCTGAAAGGGAGAAAACACGGAATCCCTTCTGAACAAAGGTTTGAAAATTTGACGTTTTGGACTATAACAGCATTTTATTTTTTTGTCAATCGCAAACTGGCATAAAAAAGCCCGATCTGATGCAAATTGTGAATTTTGCTATTGTAAACTTCAGCTATCTCTTATATAATTTGCCATTAAAATTCCAAATTATCCGATAGAAAAGACTGACATACGGAGGTTTAAACAATGAAAGTAAAATTTTTTGCTCTTATTCTGATTATGTCCATTGGAAATTTGGCTTCGATTTCCGCTCCGGATTATTTTCTTTCAGGTTCCGATGACACGGTTTTGACGTATTGGGATATAATGGCATACAGAAAATTTTCCCCTGGGTCGGGGCTTGAGAATCTGCTCATGCAGAAATTATTCTCTCTTGAAGCTTATGAAAAGAGTTTGGCCATGGAAGACTCGCTGATTCTCAAGGCTATAGCTCTGGAAAATCTTTATATACACGCGTACGCAAAATTCGGAAAATACGATTTTTCACCTTCTCCCGAATATTTAGACAGTATCAGGGACATGAGTTCCATTCTGGTTAATGCCGCTTTTATCTGCACTAAAGATTCTCTCGCCGCTACGAAGGTTTGGACTGAGTTAAAGGGATACGAAGAGGTCCCAGAAAGCATTTTTACATCGAAAACAGAATCTCTGTTTTACGAATACTCTGATCCGAATATTTCAGGCATCGCACAGGTTTCCTGGGAAAATGTCATATATCCTCTGCGTGACAGGTTGTTTTCTCTCGACGATTTCTCCGTCAGCGAAGTAATCCGTTTTCCCACTTTCTATGTCGTCATAGTCAGACTTAAAAGCTCTGAAAAAGAACCGCTCCTTCCGGACACCATGAACGCAGACTGGTACAATTATATCACTTCGATATCCGTGACTAACTTCAAAATCAAAAGTATTTTAGACGCTATTGAATTTGCCCGACCCGCATACGACAGTTCAACAATGGATTTTTTTGTTTCAGCAGACAGTGCGAAGTTCGATTCCATTCCTTTTCCAATTTTTCCTGAATTGTCTGAAAACGATTCCAAGAGAATCGTCTGCCGATACCTCGACAATGAAATGACGGTAGGAGAAATGATCTTGAGGTTTAAGAGAAAAGGCCAGTTCCCGAGGTTGGGCGACACAGCAAATCTCAGGTTTGAGATTGAGAGACACTTGATACTTGAAGACGCATTCACAATGCCCCACATGGAAAAACTTCTCACCGATAATTCCGTAATTTCTGAAATTGAGTTCCTTCAAAACGAGCACCTTTACACAACTTTGAAAAAGAGACTCGAAGACACGATTTACGTGGACATAGACGAAATGAGGGCTTTTTACGAAAGGAACATTGCGGATTATCTTTACCCTGAAAGACTGAAGTATTCGATGTTTCTTGTAAAAGACAGCGTTCTTGCCGACTCAATGCGGATTTTGGTTCAAACAGGCTCTTCTTTCGACTCTCTCTCCCGCCTTCACTCGATATACGTGACAGCTGATAAAGGAGGCGACGCCGGGTACAGAACCAGGGAGCAATACGGGACTCTGCAGCCGATCATGCAGGAAATGGATTCAGGAGAGACATCGGAGCTGTTCAAAACAATCGACGGATGGGCTTTCGTTGAAGTCACACAGGTTCTCCCTCCGGAGCCAGTGCCGTTTGACAGCATCCAAATTCGACTCAAAAATGACACAAGAAACGAAAAAATCGCGAAATTCTATGAAGCGTACATCAGCTACATCAAAGAAAAATTCCACATTACTCTTGACGTAGATGAAATTGTGACGGCTTTTATGGAGCACATCTTCTTTAATTTTTAACCCAAATATGTTTTTTTTTGTTTTGTTACACGTGTCGATCGCTGTTATGCCTAAAGCGCAAATCGCTGAAATCTCGATGTCGCCTGAATTCTCCGCCTACGGAGTAGAAAGGCTTTCCGTCACTGCAATCTACCCCGAGTTACGCCCTGAGAAAATGCCGGTTGTGGTAATCCTTCCCGGTTTTGACGGAAACGCACAATGGTATCTCCAATACTTAAACATCGAAAAAATACTCGTTCAAAGCTGGCTTGTAGAACCATTTATTACGGTCATAGTGGATCCGATTTCCGAACCCTATTCGTGCTGCTACGTAAATTCAGAACTATCCGGAAAATGGGAAGACATAATATCGGAATACCTTCCGGCAAGAATCGATGAATGGGCCCGAGACAGTCTATCCATCGAAACCGGTCAATACTGCCTTGTCGGACATTCCCTCGGAGGATTCGGCGCCCTGTACATTGGATCGAGGCACCCTGATATCTTTAAGTGCGTCGGCTCCATATCAGGCATTCTCACTTTAGAATCAATTCATGCCTGGACTGAATACATCAAAAGGGAAGGTGTTTGGAGGAATATCGATCTATGGACCCAAGAGCATTTTTTCACAAGGTTGTCCTACCAGCTTTGCGCGAATTTTCTGTCTATGCCGAATCCTCAACTTTTCGTCAACGACGGAGGAAATCTACAGATTGACGGGAGTCTCATCGCCCTTATGAAAGATAGGGGTTTTGACGTTCTTTCTTGGTTCAAAGAAGGTTCTGCTGCGTTTTCAGATCAGAAAGTTTTTATAGCATCAGCAAAAGGAGATATTGTCTGCCCGGTCAGATACCATCAGGATCTGAAAAACAATTTACCATCTGCTGACAGCTTTATTTTGAAAATCGAAACTTATGAAGGGGATCATATCAGCATCCTCGGCGAGTCAATTCTGGACTGCTTTATTTTTTTCTTTGAAGGAGAAGACTGATGCTTTTTCCGACAGTTGAGTTTGGAATATTTTTCTTCATTGTCTTCGCGCTGAGCTGGCTGCTAAAAGACAAGTTCAAGTCGAGAAAAGTAATTCTTTTAATCGCGAGCTACATTTTTTACGGCTGGTGGGACTGGCGTTTCACCTTCCTCCTCTTTTTGTGTTCTTTCGGGAACTACCTTTTCGGCTTGGCGATGTCGGATTCGAAAGAGTCTTATCACAGAAAAGTCATAGTGGCTATATCGGTGGTCTGGAACCTGACAATTCTCGGCTTCTTCAAGTACTACGGATTCTTCGTCTCTTCTTTCAACAATTTGATGTCCTTTATAAATTTGGGTTCAAGCCTTCCAGTTTTGAACATAATCCTGCCGGTTGGAATATCTTTTTTCACTTTTCAAGCCATGAGCTACGTCATAGACGTCTATAGAAAAGAAATCCCACCGTCTAAATCACTTGTCGACGTAATGCTGTTTGTATCATTTTTCCCCCAGCTTGTAGCAGGTCCTATAGTCAGGGCTAAAGATTTCATACCCCAGTTGTCCAAAAAACCGGATCCAAAAAATATTCCCGCGGCGAGAGCTTTTGTTTTGATTTCAGCCGGTCTTTTCAAGAAAGTTATAATCGCCAACTACCTGGCGACCGAAATCGTCGACCCTGTTTTTGAAACACCTTCTTCCTACTCCGCTCTCGACGCTCTTTTTGCGGTCTATGGATACGCCGTTCAAATATACTGCGATTTCAGCGCATACAGTGAAATTGCGATCGGCATAGCTGCTCTTCTCGGGTATTATTTTCAAGACAATTTCAACTATCCCTACAGAGCTCAGTCGATAAAAGATTTTTGGAGAAGATGGCATATTTCTCTTTCCACTTGGCTCAGAGACTACCTCTATATACCTCTGGGCGGTTCAAAAAAGGGCAGGTTCAGAACATACGTCAACCTCGCCATCACAATGCTTTTAGGCGGTCTTTGGCACGGTGCCGCGTGGAATTTCGTCTTCTGGGGAGCTCTTCACGGTTTCGGACTGGGAATTGAAAGATTTTTCATCGACAAATTTGGCGAGAGAAAACACAACGTCTTATGGCAAATATTATCCACTGCCTTTGTGTTCCACTTTGTCTGCCTGAGCTGGATATTTTTCAGGTCGAGATCTTTTTCCCTGTCCATGGAATATTTTCGGGCGTTCGGAAATATTTCTCGCGAAGTTTCATTTGTCACTCCATTCGTTTTTCTGCTCGTGCTTGTTGGAATCGCCATGCATTTCACGCCATCGGCTCCCGGAAGATGGGTCCGTCTCAATTTCAATAGACTGCCGACAGTCGTGCAGGGTATAATTCTCGGTATTTTGCTTCTTATGATAAGCGCTTTCGGACCTGAAGGCGTAGCGCCATTTATATATTTCAGGTTTTAGGGAGGAATTCATGGATTTCATGGAAAAGTTTAGATATGAAAAATCATACACCCTCGCAACTGTGACCAAAATCCTTTTGGTTTGCCTTCTCTTTGTCGTAATCTTTGATTCCACAGGCCTCAACAATTGGGCGAAAAAACTCAGAGTCGGCCCTGTCAGAAGTTTTTTTCTGACTTTCACCGAGCCTCTCGCTTTCGGGACTTCAAGTCTGAACCTCGACTTTCCGAGAAAATCACTGAAAAACATTTTCTTGTTCTCCATGGGGAAACAGAGGGAAGCCGGTTTCATCGGGGCGGAAGACCCCGCGCTGACAGTTGTAGAAATTCCGATTGAAAATACCGCGCCGCAAGACAACACCAACGTCGTCGTATATTCTTCTTCTTCTCCTGTTTCGATACTTCTTTTAGGGGATTCGATGATGGGAGACGGGCTCGGGACAATGCTGATAAGAGACATAAACGAAAGTCCAGACATGACACAGAAAAGATATTTCAAAGTTTCATCAGGCATGACCAGACCGGACTTTTACAACTGGCCCGCACAGGTCGGGCAGATATTTTCAACCGAAAATTACGACATCGTCATCATTATGATGGGGACAAACGACGCTCAAAATTTCGAGATGGACGGAAAGATATATACTTATGGGACAGAAGAATGGTTTGAAGTCTACAGACAGAGGGTCACGTCTTTCGTGGCTTATCTGACCCAGCATACTTCAAGGGTCTACTGGATAGGAATGCCTCCCATGAGAAGTTCCGGTTACAATTCGAGGATGAAGTCTCTCAACGTGATATTCGAAGAAGTCTGCGGGCAAAACACAAAAGCCACTTACTTTTCCACAGTTCCAATTCTCGGCGACGCTTCAGGGAATTACTCTACATATATCACGTCCGGTAGCAGACAGATTCAAGCAAGGGATGAGAAAGATGGAATACACATGACAAGAGCCGGAGGACAGCTTGTCAGCGACAGCTTGCTGACGAAAATCAGACAGGATTTCACTTTTGAAGATTAGCCTTTTTCTGTTTCTTTTACTCCGAATAGCAGCAACTGAAATATTCGACGACTCAGGCAACGTGTTTGTCAACCAGAATCAGAAAGAACTCTATTGGCAGAGGATGAACAGGTTCAGAAATGAAAATGAATCCATCTCGGAAGGTAGCGTCGTTTTTTTGGGAAATTCGATTATCGAGGCTTACAGGCTTGACAAGTATTTCCCCGGAATCAAAATCTACAACCGCGGAATCACGGGAGACAGAATAGGTGTTGGAAGGGAGGGAGGGGTTCTAAAACGCCTGAGGGAATCCTGTTTCAGGCTCAAGCCTTCAAAAATATTCCTTATGATAGGTATAAACGACATAGGCGACAGGTACAAACCCGTCCAGGAAATAGCCCAGGGGTACGACCTTCTTGTCAAATCGATATTCGATTCGCTTCCCGAGGTCTCGCTTTTCGTCCACAGCGTCTTGCCCACCGGCGGAATTTATTCTGGGTTAAACCCATCCATAGATTCCCTCAATTATTTTCTCAGGGAGATAGTCGACAGCCGCGACAGGGAGAAGAGCATTTACTACATAGACCTGCACAGCTTGTTTTCAGATTCGGCTGGAAATTTGAGAAGAGAGCTGACAATCGAGGGTCTTCATCTCAAAGAATGCGCCTACCATATCTGGACGAGCGCTATTTGGGACCTCGTCTATTCAAGACAATCCATTTCGATTCAGATAACTATTGATGAACTGGACTCTATTTTCTCCGACACTTGCCGGTCTTCAGACTGAAAATGCTTGTCTGAAACAAGCAAGCGTTTATTTTGTCAAAAAAATACTTTCATTGAAAAACTAAAATTGGTATTCCCAAACAGGAAAAGAGTCTTAATGTTTTCTTAATCTCCGTCTCCTCCGGTTCACATAAAACCAAAAGATCCGCCTTTGTTTTGCTTATTAGTGCGATTAAATCTTCATCGGTATCAATTTCCGCAACGCTCAAGTTTATAAACAATCCCTGTGATTTAAACTTCTCTTCAATTTCATAAGCTTCAAACCACCTTTTCCTTACCTGCTCCTCTTGAATTACCTCTCTTTTCCTGCCGTTTTGCTGAATTATATTTTCTATTAAATTTTTTTCGATTACCGAAAAAACATAAGTTTCGGCTGAATTTAATTTCGAAAACCCAATCAGCCATTTTATTGTTTTTTGAGATAGTTTTTTTTCAAAGATTGTCACGATAATTTTTGAAAACATCAGGGCGACATCCCTATTTGCAAAATCATCAGAAATAACACTAAAATTATGGATATCAAAACAACGGGTAAACCAAATTTCAACCAAGAGCTGAAACTTATTATCTTGCCCTCGGATTTTTCATAAACTGATAAAGCGACCATGTTTGCGCTCGAGCCTATCATTGTCAGGTTTCCGCCTAAACAACCACCAAAAAGCAAGCCCCACCACAATATTCCTGTATGTGACAATCCGATTATTTTCAAGCCTTTTACGACAGGAACAAGAGCCGCGATGATGGGAAGATTATCCACAAAACCCGATGCCAGAGCCGTCGATGTAGTTATAATGACAAGTGCGGTCGCTGTGACAGTGTGTTCTGGATTTAACATACCTCCAATTTGAATATTTTGGGAAAAATTTGCGATTTGATACGCAAGTTTTGTCGTAACTCCTGTGTATTCTAAGCACGCGGCTTTTGCAAAAAGAAACATAAAAAACAATATTGTCCACCAGTCTACACCTTCGGTTATTAAATTTTTTCCTCGCCTTCCTTCCATGAACACAATAACTCCGGCAAATGCCAAAGGCATTGCGACGAGGGAGGTGTTAGGAAAAAGATTTAAAATTGCATCAACGCGTTTGGAAAAACCTATCAAGATAACTAATAAAATAAAAAGAAATCCACCAATTTTCATTTTCTTTATATTTTCTACACTTTCCCATGGATTGATGCTTTTGTTTTCATTCGAATTCGTATCCGTCTGAAAGGCTTTTATCTTAGCCGGTATGGATTTTCTGAACAAGAATAGTAAAAACAGGGACAAAACAACTGTTGTAATAATTGATAGAGGAGAGGCCCATCTTAAAAAGTCTTCAAATGACAGATTGCCTAAAAAAGCTATATATATACCTATGGGATTCCCGATTAAAGTCAGCGCTGAACCAATATTTGTGCCGAAGATAAGGCTGATAATGAAAGGGAATGCCGGTAAATTCATTTCGCTTGTCAACGATAAGGCAATTGAAGCTACAACCAATATACCTGTTACCTCGCCCGTCAACCCCCCCAAAATCACGGATAGAAACATGAGAATAAAAAAAATTTTTCTTGGATAAAACCCGACTTTTTTTATTATGAATGAAACTAAAAATTTAAAAACGCCTATATAATCAAGCCAGGCAACCACTATCATCATTGAAATAATAAAAAGGATCGTCGGAATACTCATAAACTCCACTGTCATCTTCAAATCCATGGTGCCGCTCAACAAAAGAAAGCTCAATCCGAAGGCGGCAATTGCGACCCTGTATTGCCAAAAAAGAAGAGTCCCGATGACCGTAGAAAAAAATATGCTTGAAGCCCAAATCTGCTTTGTAACCCATATAGACTCATTGAACTTTAAATCGCCCCTTGCGAGTGCTTCGTCATTGAAAGGAATTTTAACCAGCGGAAGCATTACGACAAATAATATAAAAATAGCGGCGACTGCTCCGAAGAAATAGAAAAGACGCATGTTTTTTGTGAAAAAATTCTCTTTTGGCCTGGAGGAAATTATCGAAATCACCGACGCAGGGTCTTTAGCTTTCATCAGCTTTTTAAATGTCTCTTCACGATGTAAGACACTCGCAATCCCTGAAAGAATTTTCAGATACTCTTCCGGTTTTTTTTCAGGAGAAATAATCAACACAGCAAGCTTCACGAGTTGATCTTCTATTCCGTTAAACGGGATTCCCTGTTTTAATCTGGCTATGACAATATAACTTTTTTTAAGGTCGTGCAATCTGGCATGCGGCAGGGCAATGCCTTTGCCGATTGCAGTGGATCCTTTGTTTTCCCTGCTCGTCAGTTCTTCGATGAACTTATTTTTATCCTTGAGAATATTTTTCGAGTATAGAAATCCGGAGAAATAACGGAATAATTCCTCGCGAGTTTCTACTTCCAAATCGAGTATTACAAAATTTTTATTCAATACATCTTTAAATTTCATCTTGATACAGTATATTATTATTTTTTTAAAAGCAAGATCGTCGTCAATCAATTAGCTATGAACTCTCTCTATGTATTTTGTATCCTTCTCCGAAAGAAAATTCAGGAAACAATCAGACATTTAACTTCCGCTAAATAATTTAAAGCAAAACTCGCATAATAGGATAAGAGACAAGATGTGTCAAAGTACCAGATTTTTCGAACGAAAAAACTGGCCAGATGTTTTTTTACAAAAAAGTATCATTATTATTATCGAGCAAAACGCCAATAAAATCAGGAAAGAGTATCTCTGATAGAGAAAATATGAACAATTTTATAATAAAAATTATATCAGTAGAGAATTGGCTCAACATACTATTTTTGACACTTTGACCAGAGAAGTTGTTTACTTCTCTCATCCAGCCAGTCCACTGAATCGAGGGACCAATTAAAATACGAACGGTTTGATAAGACATTATTTTTCGAAAGGAACTGATTTTAACAATGTGACAAAAAAGAAATCAAAAACGCCCAACTGCGATGAATTATACTTCATTGGTTCTTAATGGCAGTCCTATAAAAGCGCTGGATTGGGATTGTCTTTGCAAGGCTTTTTAAAAATCGCGGGTTTTTCTTTAAAAACTTGAGACCACTAAAACAATATTTTTTGCAAATTGACAAATAAACTGGTTTAACGTCAATAATGGTTTATTTTATCAGACGCAGGAAGTTATAATAAACTGTGAAGGAAAATGATAACATCAGGTCTGCCGCAGATATTTTGAGAACCTCAAAACGGACGACGGTCTTTACAGGCGCGGGAATATCCGTCGAAAGCGGCATCCCGCCTTTCAGGGGAAAGGGAGGACTGTGGGAAACTTACGATCCTTTTTTTTTGGACATTTCCTATTTTAAAAACAATCCGGAAAAAGCATGGAAGATGATAATCGAGGTCTTCTACGATAAAATCAACGGCAAAAAACCCAATTTCGCCCACAAAGGATTGACTCTTTTACAGCGCAAGGGTTTCATCAGGACCATAATCACACAGAACATTGACTCGCTGCATCAGGAAGCCGGCTCTGTAAACGTCTATGAGTTCCATGGAAATTCAAAAAAACTCCTGTGCCTGGATTGCTCCAAAACTTACGACATTTCCGAAGTATGTTTTGAAAAACTCCCCCCTCGTTGCAAAGAATGCGGAGGTGTACTAAAACCTGATTTTGTTTTTTTCGGAGAACCCATACCGGACATCGCCCTCAAGCAGAGTTATTTTGAGGCTCAAGAATCCGAAGTCTTCTTCGTTATCGGCACTTCAGGAGAAATTATGCCTGCGTCGTATTTTCCTTATACCGCAAAAAACCAAGGCGCCAAGATCGTGGAACTAAACGTTGAACCCTCTAATTACACGAATTCTATATCAGATGTTTTCATCCCCTTAAAAGCCACCCAAGGGATAAAATCTCTTATCGAAGAGATCGGGATTTAGTGATGGGATGAACTCCTTTCTTTGACGGTAAAAAAGGTTTATCATCTTATAAAACTGGTGCAATTATGAATTCATATTTTGAAGAGCAACCTGCTTACCAATATTTATCCGAAGATGATATAAAAAGAAAAATTGACGAACTCAACGAAGCTTCTTCAAAAACAGTCAGAGAAACCCCAAATGAATCCCTGGTCTTAGCGAACGACGCCCTTACGCTCTCGAAAGCCCATAACTATGAAAAAGGCTATATAAAAGCTTTGGTCAACGCCGCTGTCTGTTATAAGGTCTTAGGCAGGCTGGAAGAAGCAGATCCTCTGTTCTCTCAAGCTCTTGAAAGGGCTCAGATTACCGGAGACTTGAAATCTACAACTTATGTTTTAAACCAAATCGGTTTGTTGCAAAAATCAATGGGCAACTATACGGCTTCAGCCGACAGCTATTTCAAAGCTCTCGTCACGGCTGACAACATTCAAGACCACGAACTTTCAGATAAAATAATGAACAATCTTGCGAATTTATACATCGCATGGGGTGAATTCGAAAGAGCAGAAAGATACCACTTAAAACTTTTAAAAATCCGCGAAAACGATTATTCTCAGGACAAACTTTCCCACACTTTGAACAACCTCGGAAACTTATATTTCAAAATGAAGGACTACGACAAAGCTCTTGACTTCACCCAAAGGTCGCTTGAAATCAAAAGAAAAATGGGAGACAAGCCGGGTATAGCCGTTTCTCTTTCCACTCTTGCGAACATCAACCTTGAGCTTTTTTCGATTACCGGCAAACAGAACTTCATCGAGCTGGCAAAAAATTATCTGACCGAAACCCTCAAAATTAGGAAAGAATCGCAAAACATTTCCGGTCTCGCATTAACCCATTTAGACATGGCGAAACTTCATTTGGCCATGAAGCAGGAAAAAGGCGCTCTTTTGAATCTCGAAATATGCGAAAAAATCGCGTCTGAAGGCAACCTTCAAGGCATTTTGCTTATGGCGTATCAGGAATTTTCAATAATATACGAATCTATCGGAGATTTACCAAGAGCACTTAAATTTTTCAAACTCTACCAAAAACTGAACAATAAAATATTTTCAGAAGAGAGCAGAGCGAAATTGCTGGATCTTCAGGCGAAATACGAACAGACTCGAATCGAAAAAGAAAATGAAATTTTACGTTTGAAAATCGAAGCAAAGGAAAATTTGGAAACACTGGTAAAACAGAGAACCGAAGAACTAAGGCAGGAGATTGAGAGAAGGAAAATCTCAGAATCCGAAACGCTTAAGTTCAAAACGCTCACTGATAGAGCTCCTTACGGTGCGGTTATCACCGACAGTGAAGGCGTAATTTTGTATGTCAACGAAAGCCTGCTCCAAATGACCGGATTTTCTGAAGAAGAACTTGTCGGAAAAAACCTTTCCTGTTTTCAATCTCCAGAAACACCTTTAAAGCCTTTTGATATCATTTCAATTATTTCAAAAGAATCATCGATAAAAACCGCCGAGGTATCAGCCATAAGGAAGGACAAAACCACCTTCCCTGCTCTCATCAATTCAGGGATCATCCGAGACGACAAGGGAGAAATCATCTATCTTCAGTCTTCCGTAATTGATATCACAGAGCGGAAGAAAGCCGAAATACAACTCAGGCAAAACATGAAAATGCTCGCTATCGGTAATATGGCAAGCGGTATAGCTCATGATTTCAACAACATTCTGGCTTCAATATGCAATTTCGCGGAGATCGCCAAAAGTGATCTCCCCCAAGAATCACACGCATTTCAGGAAATAAACAATATTCTCTCAACTGTTATGAAAGCCCGTGAATTTGTCAAAGAAATATTGTTCATGGGTAAAGACGAAGAAAAAAAACTCAAACCCATAAAAATTGCCGAAGCTGTCAGGGAATCCGCAGAACTTCTAAAAAAGACCATTCCCAAAAGCATACAAATCAAAATTGAAATTGAAAACACAAAAGACTTTATTTTAGGAGACCCCTCCCACGTGCACCAAATTCTTATGAACCTCATAACAAACTCATGCCACGCTATGGCAGAAAGCGGAGGCGTCATCGAACTAACGCTGAAAAATCAAGATAACAAGATCAAACTTTCGGTTCGTGACACAGGCGAAGGAATAGAAAAAGCCGATTTAGACAGAATTTTTGAACCTTATTTCACAACGAAAGGAGAAGGTTCCGGTATCGGCTTGGCAATAGTTCATGGTCTTGTAGAAAAATCAAACGGAGAAATAAATGTTTTCAGCGAAAAAAACCAGGGGACTGCCTTCGAGATTTTATTTCCGAAAATTGAAATGGATTATACTGAAAACAGTAAGACGAATTCTTTATCGCCAGCCCATAATGAAAGCATACTCTACGTTGACGACGAACCTATTTTTATCGAGACTATGGAAGAAATATTGAAAAGAATGGGATACAAAATCAAAACAGCTTTGAATTCAAGCGAAGCTCTTGAAATATTTTACAAAAATCCGAATTCTTTTGACCTAGTGATAACCGATTTCAACTTACCTGAAATATCTGGACCTGACATGATTCAAAAAATGAGAGAGGTCAAACCGGACCTCCCTGTTATTTTTTGTTCAGGCTTTCTGACTTCGGACATCAAAAAACAGACAATCGACATTGACAACGCGAAAGTGCTCACGAAACCAGTGCCCGTGGAAGAACTAACGGCGACTATCAGAGATTCATTTGCTAACAGAGGGCTTTCACAGTTTTAGCTGATTTCATAAATCTCTTTCGATGTAGTCGGTGAAATCGTATATCTTTGGGTTGTAGTCTTCTGTGAAAAGAGGTGATGAAATGAGGTAGTCCGCTGTTGATCTGTTGCAGGCTGTAGGGATGTTGTAGAGGACGGAAATTCTCAGAAGAGCTTTAACGTCTACATCATGGGGTTGAGGCTGCATCGGATCCCAGAAGAAAATCAAGACATCTATTTCCCCCTGAGTTATCAAGGACCCCAACTGCTGATCGCCTCCCAACGGACCTGATTTCAATTTGATTATTTCATAAGAGCCCTTTTCCTCTTCAAGTTCCATTTCAAGCATTTTGCCTGTTGTCCCGGTGCAGACGATCGTCTGTCCCATCAACGAAGACTTGTTCCACTTGAACCATTCTATCAAATCTTTTTTCCTGTTGTCGTGAGCGACAATTGCTATTTTTTTGGTTTTCATCATGTTTCTATTTTCCTCGATGAATGTTATTCGTGTATTAAAAAATTAATATTTTTCTCTTAATTTCGATATGATTATCGAAAGAAAATACAAGGATGAGGCTAAAATTGTAATAGTCGCTCCGGAAGGGGTATCGGTGTAATAAGACAAAAAGAGACCTCCGGTCATTGTGATGACAGAAAACAACACGGAAATGAATATAACCGGCTTGTAATTTCTCGAAACGAGGACAGCAAAACTACCCGGAAGTATTACCAGAGCTGAGACAAGGATTATTCCAATTATCTTGATTGAAAGAACAATGACAAAAGCGAGCGCCACTAAAAGGGAGTAATTCAGCAACTCGGTTTTAACACCGCTTATTCGAGCGGATTCTTCGTCGAAAGAGAGGTATATTATTTTTTTCAGGAATAATATTGAAAAAGGGACTATGATAAGGTCAGCCAGGGCGAACGAAAAGGCGTCTTTCCAGGAAACCGACAAAATGTTTCCAAAAAGATAACCCGATAAATCGAAAGAATACCCTTTTTTCAGAGATACGAAAACAGCTCCGATCGCCATAGACAAAGAAAAAAATATACCGACACTTGTGTTGACGCTTATTTTAGCGCTTTTGGATATTTTCCCAATTATCACAGCGGTCAATAGACAAAAGACCAAAGCGGAAATAAAAGGGTCGATACCGAAAAATATACCGACAGCAACCCCTCCAAAGGCTGCGTGCGAAATTCCCACGCCGAGAAAAGAAAGTTTTTTTGAATATATAAAAAACGAAATAACGCCGAAGAGAATTCCGGACAACACTGCAGTCAAAAGAGAAATTTTAAAAAACGGGTAATTAAGAATTTCTGGCATTGTTCTTCCTGCATGTCAGGCACTGTTCGTCGTGTATGAGTATGCTGACCTTCGCCCCTAAAAATTTCTTTAGATTTTCATCTGCCAGACAACCTTCAAGTTTGCCGTGAAAATGCATTTTTTTGCTCAGACAAGCTATTTTATCTATGTAAAATGAAACCGCGCCAATGTCATGGCTTACTATAAAAATAGTCAATTGCCTGCTCTCTCTCAATTCTACGAGAAGCTTGTAAAAAGATTCCTGCGACACAGTGTCCAATCCAGTTGAAGGTTCATCCAGCACTAAAATTTTTGGTTCAAAAGCGAGAGCTCTAGCTATCAAAACCCTCTGCTTCTGACCTCCGGAAAGTTCGCCAAAGCGCGCCGACATTTGATCTTTCATTCCGACAATTTGAAGACTCTCTTCTATTAAACTCTTGTCCCTCTTTGTTAGTTTTTCAAAAACATTTTTTTTCGCGTATCTTGAAAGCGATACCACATCCTTAGCGCTCAATGGGAAACCAGGTTCATAGCGTGAAAGCTGCGGAACATAACCGAAAAAACCTTCTTTTCTGCTCTCATCCGGCGTTTTCCCGAAAACTTTTACAAAACCCTCGCAAGGTTTGATTATGCCCATCATGGTCCGGAGCAGGGTCGTCTTTCCAGCACCGTTAGGTCCGACAACGGCTATTATTTCACCTTCGGCTACATCCATGTAGATGTTTTCGAGTACGATGTTATCCCTGAATTTCACTGTCACTCTGTCAAACAAGACCGATTTTTCGTTCATCTTCTGAGCTCTTGGGTTAAATCGAAAATGTTTTTTTTCATGTTTGAAAGGTATGTCGACCTTTCGGGATCTTCTGGGTTCCCGAGAGGATCCAAAACAACCAGAACCGCACCTGCGTTACGGGCAAGGTTTTCTGCTTTTGTCCTGTCGGTGTTCGCATCAACCACTATTACCCTGACATCGTTCTCATTAGCAAAGTCAATTATTCTTTTAATTTCACCAGCGGATAGTTCGTCTCCATGCCCGCTTTCGACCGGCAAAGGTTTTTTTAAGCCTTGTTCCATAGCAATATAATCCCAGGCTGGATGCCATTGAATAAAACACGAACTGTCTAGTTCGTAAAACCTCTCGAAAGACCACTTTTCAAGAGAATCGAGGTCTAAATTAAACTTCTTATAATTCAATTCATAGTAATCTTCTGATTCCGGCCTGATTTCAGAGACGGCACATTTCACAGCTTCGGCTATCAACCTCGCATTTTTCAAAGATAACCACAAGTGTGGGTTGTCTTTTGTCAGACCTCCGTTGGCGTATAAAAAAGAATCCAAAAAAATAATTTTAGTATTTTCCCCCGCGTATTCAACCATCCAGCCGTCGAATTCTTCTGAAACGCAAAACAGAATGTCTGCCTCAAATATCTTTATGGCGTCCGACGGTTTTGGTTCGAAAACATGAGGATTGGAACCCGGTTTGACAAGAAATTCCGCTTGGCCTGAATCTCCCAATATCGTCTGTGATATTTGAGAAATCGGAAAAATCGAAGACACGAGGATAAAATCGCTTTCAATGCTGTTTTCCCCGGTTCGGCAACCTACAAACAAAACGCTAACGAGAAAAATTGCGCTTAATTTTCGAAAGATTTCGTGTTTTGCATTCATCACAAACTCCTTTTAAAACCAGCAGAACATACTCCGTGGAAAAATGCGCGTCTTTCTTAACCTTCTTTATTAAACCTTGGAGAGACGGTTTTTCATATTTCCGCATTTTATTGCATATTTCGCAGGATATATAACACATATTTTTTTGCTCGATGAAATAATACCTTTTTGCTCTGTCTTCACTCGGATATACTCCTATCGTGCCTTTTTTTTCAAGTTTTTTGAGGTTTCTGTATATCGTTGCGAGATCTGGTTTTTTATGACATTTACATCTTATTTCAGAAGCCATTAGAGGTATTTTTGATCTCCTCAGTATTTTTTCAATTGATAAAATATTATCCATGCGATCTAATTCTCTCCGGTTTATTAGAACCAATACAAGTTATATACGCCATAGTAAATGCAAATTATTTGCATGTATTTTAAACTAAACGTTGTTTTTTGTCAACATGTTAAGTAAAATCATGAAAAATGAACAGGAGGAAGAATGTTTCGATACCCTGAAAAATTTTATTCAGATGTACGCTTGGAAGAAGTCTCGGAGACAAAAATATTAATCAAAAACGGAACCACCGAAGACTTTAAAAAGCGCTCGTACAAAGCTGCTTTTATCCGATTATACAACGGAGCCAATTGGTTTTACAGCTCCACCGACGACGTGAACTTGGTGCAGAACGAGCTTGCTTCACTCGCTCAAATAGCACATGGAATATCGGAAAGGCCTGACACAGCAAAAATTGAAAAATACAACTGCAAATCGGAAAAAAATATTGGAGAATTTTTTCTTTTCAAAGAAAAAGACGTCTCGCAGGTAGAACCACGTCACAAGGAGAACCTGCTGAAAACTTACTGCGACATAATCTCAGGAAACAGCTACGTCAAAAATTCAAGCGGTCTTTATCAAGACAAAAGGACAACAAAAACCTTTCTTTCAAGCTCCGGAAGCGAAATAGTCTTCGACCTTCAGAACTGCGGAGTAAAACTTGCATTTACTTTGACCAAAGACGACAGAATACTGACCGAGACTTTTACAAAAAACGCACCTTTTTGGGAATCCATATCCGCCACGGATTTTGAACTCCAAAATTTTCTCATAAAGTGCGAAAACTACGTCGAAAATGTCAAGCCTGTCAAATCAGGAACTTATAAGATAATTTTATCCCCATTTGCCGCTGGAATTTTTGCACACGAAAGTTTCGGCCATAAGAGCGAGTCTGATTTCATGCTCGGAGACAAGGAAATGGCAAAAGAATGGCAGATGGGGAAAAAAGTAGGCTCGGATATACTGTCCATCGTAGATGACGGAAACATACATGAAGCGGGTTTTACGCCTTTTGACGATGAAGGAACAAAGGCCAAAAAAACTTTTTTGATAAGAGACGGCGTATTGTCGGGGCGGTTACACAACGTCGAGACCGCTTTGGAGTTGGACGAGAATCCGACCGGAAACGCTCGATCGATTTCATATATGTTCGAACCGATTGTCAGGATGACCAACACGTTTATTTTGCCCGGAAAAACGCCAAAATCAGATCTTTTTAAAAACTCCGGCGAAGCCATTTTAATTGATACGGTCAAACACGGTTCAGGGCTGTCTACATTCACTTTAGCCCCAAACAGAAGCTATTTGGTCAAAAACGGCGAAATAACCGAACCGGTGAATATTTCTGTGATTACAGGAAATGTCTTTGAAACTCTTTCGCTCGTGGAAGACCTCTCTGAAGAATTTTCGATTTACTCTCCTACAGGAGGGGGCTGCGGAAAAGGAGACCAATACCCTCTTGAAGTTTCTTTCGGAGGCCCTTACACGACCATAAGCAAGATGAACGTGCAATAAACGGAGGAAAAATGATCTTTGAAAAAATAACAGAAAAGCAAAATGCTTTCAGCGTTAAAATCCAGCAGTCAGAGATTTCCGGCGTAAAAAAAACAAACGACACCAAAACCGGAATGAGGGTATACGATGCGGGTAGGCTTGGAATATACGGGGAAATTGGCGCTAACAGAGACGAAGAGAAGTTGAAAAAGCGTGCGGTTGAAGCGCTGGATATCGCCATAGACTATCCTTTCGAACCCGCTTCCGAAATTGAAGAAACATGGCAATTTACTGGGGAAAACCTCTCGGACATGGATTTTATTGAAGGTATAAAAAGTCTGCTTGAAAAGCTGAAAAACAAACACCCGAAATTCACATTTTCAAATTCGATCTCCACCTACACATTTTCGAATGAAATGTCAAACGAACGAGGTCTCAAACTTCATTACAAAGACGAACTTTACGCCAGCATTTTGTTTTTCAAGGAAAAATGCTCGTCCAACATACTCGACGGCTATTCAGGATACATAGGAAGGACTTTTAACCCAACGGAAATGTTGAGAATAACCGACATTCTATGCTCGAATTATCTCGTAAACGCAGACATCAAACTACCCGATAAATATCCTGTTGTGTTCCTGTCTTCGGACATTTCCGAATTTTCTTTTTTTTCTCATCATTTGAACGGACTCAATATCGGAACGAAGACTTCATCAATTTCTTCAAAGATAAAAGAGAAGCTATTCAATGAAAAGTTCACTTTACTTCAGACAAAAGACCCCAACTTCACCTATTCGGTTTTTTTTGACTCGGAAGGAACGGTCAACCCAAATTATGAAACACCTCTCGTAGAAAAAGGAGTGTTTCTGAAACCTTACACAGACAAGAGAACTTCGGCGAGGTTCGGATTTGAAAACACCGGTTCGGCGAATTTTCAATACGACGGAGCCCCTCTCCTCGCTACACCACCATTCAGAGCTCTTCCAACCGATAAAAATTTAAAAGATATCATCGGAGATGAAAAAGCCATTTTCGTGTACATCAAATCCGGAGGAGATTTCACCCCAGACGGTTTTTACGCTTCTCCAGTGCAGTTAGCTTACCTTTTTGAAAACGGACAAATCAAGGGAAAACTCCCTCAAATTCAGATAAAATCAAACGCTTTTGATATGTTTGGAAATTCTTTTCTCGGAGTCTCTGAAGAAAAATTTTCCGCTTTAGGTTCAGAAAATTTTTTTGTCGCAGAGATGGACGTCTTCGAGTTATAACAAGGTGATTTAACCGCCTGAAAAAACATATATGACAGCATTTACGGCTTTTACAATGAATTGTTATTGTCTAGCATAAGCACAATTTTTGAAACTTTACGAATCAGGAGAAAAACAATAAAATAATTTGTGACTTTCAAGGGGGTGTTGTGAAAGCTTTGTCTTGCTTTTCAATAAATCCAGACCCTTACAAAGCAGGAATTGAAATAGCGGAAAGTGTCGCTTCTATATCACCTGAAATTCTATTCCTGTTCCCTACAATTCACTACGACGGATCCACTGAAATGGCAGAAGCGATATACGACGTGATACAAAACGAAGATATGGTTTTAATAGGAAACACCGGCGAAGGCTTTTATGAAAAGAATAAAGTTTCGAACTCCGGCGTATCGGCGCTTGCGTTAAATTCATCGGGTAAAATCAAGTATTATTTTTCAAAGTGCAAAGGAGTGGGTTCTGATCCTCTAAATGCATCCATGGAATGCACAAAAAAAGTCAACGAAAAATGTGATTTTTCAAAACCGGTCCTGTATTTCATGGCTTCAGACTTCAGAACTGACGCCGAATTGATCATAAAAGGAATCGCGCAGAACATAAAAGAGCCTCTTATCGGAGGTCTTGCCGGGGATGATAATTCATTTTTAAAATCCTGGATTTATTTGCAAAGAGAAGTTTTGGAGGACACTTTGGTTGTTTTGGCTTTAAATGGAGATTTCAATTTCGAAATACGGACAGCTCATGAACTACAACCTATAGGCTCTATAGGAGTTGTAACACATGTGGAAGGCACGAAAATTCTCGGTATTTCAGATATACCTGCGATGGATTTTCTCGAAAGAGAAATGGGGAAAAAGATCAACTACGCGGATCAGGGGATCATCACTTTCAAGGTCATGGAAAACCCTCAGTCTCACGGTCACAAGATTAGATCGGTTCTGCTCCCTGAAGACGCCACACAGGACTCAAGCTTGAAGTTATTCAGCGCTGTCGAAACAGGCACATACGTCCAAGTCTGTTTAGCTCCTCCTGAGATGATGCTCAGGGATATTGAAGACATAGGCGAATCAATAAAAAATTTGACGTTCAAACCTAAAGCCGCGTTGTTGGTGAGTTGCGCCGGCAGAAAAAAAGTTTTAGCCAACGAAATTGAGCACGAGGTGAAAACAATCGCATCAAAATACCCATCCATAAATGCAATAGCCGGATACCCCTCCTTCGGTGAATTTGGAAGTGTTAAAAATCAAATGGGCTACACCAAGCCTCTTTTCCACAACATGACTTTTATTCTTCTTCTGCTGGGAGACAAAGAAAGTTGAAAAAAATTTTTACCAGCCTTTCACCGACCCCCCCAAAAGGGTTTAAGATTAAAGAACTCACAAAAAAAGAGCTTTTGGGCTATCAAGTCGCGGTTTTCGCCGATTCTTTGAAATCTTTTCTTGAAAATTACGAAATTTTCAAAA
Organism: candidate division WOR-3 bacterium; assembly: GCA_016926475.1. Taxonomy (NCBI): domain Bacteria; kingdom Pseudomonadati; phylum Caldifarciminota; species Caldifarciminota bacterium. The sequence goes on from JAFGON010000057.1 coordinate 69,905, forward strand.
ACAGGATCTGCGGAACAGTGTTGACATACGGAGAAAATTTCGGCTTTCACCAGATTACTCCTACACTCTGGAACCTAACGTTTCCAAAAAGCAGAAAAGATTTGATATACGACATAGCAAACAATGCCCTCGACATCATAGATGTAATAGAAAACTTATCCAAAGAAAACACCGTGTTGAAAATAGAAATACAGAGGGAAAACTTAAATCTCAAAAACTCCTGGAACAACTACAGCGAGACAATCGACAAACTCGGACTCAGAATAGAAGATTTAAGGCGCGAGATTGTCCAAAGGGAGAAAGCTGAAAGCGACCTCAAGCACAGAGTTGATTTTGAAAGCCTTACCTCGGAAACTACAGCCAAGCTTTTAAACTCAACCTCTTTTGATTCCCAAAACACTGTTAAAGACGTTTTGGAACAAATTGCCTTTTTCACAAAATCAATCAGTATATCAATTTTCGAAATTGAAAACAGAGAAATTACATTGTCTTTCTTATGGAAAAAAAATCAAGAAGATGATAACGAGCCAATCCCTGCAGCTTATCACAGTGATGAGGAAAACCTGTTTTTTTCAGCGATGAAAAATCTACAGATTGTGTTCGTGAGCGATAATTCAAAAAATGCTTTCTCCGTTTCAAACTCCGGTTTTTTCAAACTATTTGGAGAAAAAAATTCCATCCTTTCGATTCCGGTTGAAATTTCCGAAGAAGCGAAAGGGTTCATATGCTACGAAAGAGACAGTGAAAAAGGGCCACTAAAAGACGAGGACATTAAAATTTTAAAATTCTTGGGAGAGACAATTTTTGAATTCAAAGAGAAATGTAAATTCGAAGAGATGCTTAAAGACAGCGAAACTAGGTTCAGGAAAATAACCGAGATGCTCCCAGAGTCAATTATTGAAACCGACCAAACAGGCCTGATCAAATACGCAAACAAAAAATTTTTTGACCTTTTCGGATACGACGAAGAAGACCTGAAAAAGGGTATATATATTTTCGACCTCATAGACGATGATCAGAAAGAAGGCGCTATAAAGGAATTTTCAGAGAGGCTTATCACAAAAGACGTAACCCCATTTGAATACAAGGGAAAGAAAAAAGATTCAACTTATTTTCCAGGGGTTTTCAGCGGTTTTTTCGACAAGGACAAAAAATCCGGAATAGTTGTCAGGGGAATTATTTTAGACCTAACCCAAATAAAAAACGCCGAAGAAGAACGCCTAAAACTGAAAAAGATGGAATCCATCGGTCTTCTCGCGGGTGGAATTGCTCATGATTTCAACAATCTTCTGATGGGAATATTCGGCAACATCGAAATCGCGAAAATGATGATATCACCCGAAGACAAACCATTCGCTTTTCTAGAAACCGCAGAACAAGCGCTTCAAAACGCCAAAAGTTTGACAAAACAACTTCTGACCTTCTCCAAAGGGGGAGAACCTGTAAAAGAGACCCTTTCACTCGGTAAAATCGTTCTGGAAACGGCAGAATTTTCGATAAGAGGCAGCAACGTGAAGCTCGTTTCGCAAATCGAAGAAGACCTCTGGCAAGTGGAAGCCGATAAAAGCCAGATATGCCAAGTGATAAGCAATTTAACTATAAACGCTCAGCAATCAATGCCCGAAGGCGGAGAAATCCAGCTCTTAGTGAAAAATCAGGAAGAATCTGAAGGTAAAAAAGTCAAAATAGTAATAAAAGATTCCGGGATTGGTATAGCCAAAAACCATCTCGACAAAGTTTTCGATCCCTATTTCACGACCAAACAGCACGGCAGCGGACTCGGGCTGAGCATTTCACATTCAATCATAAGCAAACACGGCGGTTCTATACACATAATCTCAGATATCGGAAAAGGCACGACAGTGACTGTTTTGTTACCCGCTAAAGAAAACACAGAGACTAATTCAGAAATTTGGGAAAGACCCAGCGATGACAATTCAAACGAAAATCTCAGAATATTGATTTTGGAAGACGATGTATTTATAAAGAGCATAATAGAGTCGATGCTCAGATCCATGGGGCACCAAGCAGTGACAAAAAACGACGGTTTTGCTCTCATAGAAGAATATAAAAAATCAATAAACCAAAACACAGAGTTTGACATTTTGATCTGCGATTTGACAATACCTGGAAGTCTTGGTGGAAAAGAAGTTGCCCAGAGGATTTTGCAGACAGACCCCTTGGCAAAAATGATCGTCATGAGCGGTTACGCTACCGATCCAATAATGTCGAATTTCAGGTCCTACGGATTCAAAGCAAGACTTCCAAAACCTTTCAATTTTGAGGAATTGAAAAGATCAATTTTCCAAGCGATGCAAAATCCCGATCCAGAAACATAACTTTTTAAAACATATTTCCGGTTCAACACCAAAAAACAAGAAGCATTTTCAAAAACCATTGCCTATCCCATGGCTAATTTGGCGGTAAAAATTTTTCAAAAGTTTTTTTAATTATCATAGACCCGAACAAACCACCCATATTAATTGTATTTATATAATAAATTTAA
>JAFGON010000058.1 GCA_016926475.1 candidate division WOR-3 bacterium
AAAAATAATATATTGATTTCAAAAATAAAGCAAATCTCGATCCGGTACTGGAGGCAGTCTTTTCTCCTGTTTTTTTTAGAAAATCCCAAATCATCATAATCATTGGAAAATCAGAAAACGTTGCGTAGTTATCTCAAAGAGGCGGACATGAAGACATTTGCCTTTGTTTCGGCTCTTTGTATGCTCTATTTGAAATCACTCGATACGCAGCGGATATCTTTTGTTCTTGTATCTTCTGGATTTAGTAAACATGAAAATTTTTACCACAAATGATTCCACATTTTTTACAATTAATTACGTTGTAAATAAAAAACTTTAGTGATATTAAATAGTCATAATGGGTAATGGAATATATACTATGATTAATAATCCCAATTATGACCTTTAACAAAATCCTCGAAAAATACAGAAAAATTTCCTTCTCCGAAGCCGACAAAGGTCAGCGTTTTGAAAGACTGATGAAGGCATATCTTCAAACCGACCCCATATATTCAAATTTGTTTACAAAAATATGGCTGTGGAACGAATTTCCTTACAGAAAAGATTTCGGAGGAAACGATACAGGAATAGACCTTGTAGCCAAAACATCCGAAAACGATTATTGGGCTATTCAGTGCAAATGTTTTCAGGAAAATGCCGTGATCGACAAACCGGCAGTTGATACATTTTTATCTACATCAAGCAAAGTTTTCCAAGATGACAATAAAAAGAAAGTAGCATTTTCTAACAGGCTTTGGATTTCAACGACAAACAAATGGAATTCCAATGCGACATTGGCAATTCAAAACCAGAATCCGCCCCTAACAAGACTAAATCTGAATGATTTACAGGTCGCATCTGTAGATTGGGAAAAGATCGAAAAAGGCATTTCAGGCGAAGATTCACGAATACAAAAGAAAACGTTAAAACTCCATCAGAATGAAGCAGTGGAAAAAGCTCATCTATATTTCAAAAAATATGATCGCGGCAAATTGATTATGGCTTGCGGAACGGGCAAGACATTTGTTTCTCTTAAAATCGTCGAAAAAGAAACTAAAGGGAAAGGCCTTATACTCTTTTTTGTCCCTTCAATAGCTCTTATGAGTCAAATATTGAGGGAATGGTCTGAAGAAGCCTCAAAACCGATAAACGCGATATGTATCTGTTCAGATCCGGAAGTTTCAAGAAAAAAATCAAAAATGGATGAGATTGACAGTTACAGCTCAGTAGATCTGGCTCTGCCTGCGACCACGAACGCCAAAGACATTGTAAAACAACTGAAAAAGATAAAACCATCCCAAATGAATGTAGTTTTTTCGACATACCAGTCCATAGATGTCATCTCAAAAGCACAGAAAACGATGATGAAGGGTAAAAACGGATTCAGGGAATTCGACCTTATCGTCTGCGACGAAGCCCACAGGACGACAGGCGTTGCCCTGACAGACGAAGATTCATCAGCTTTCATAAGAGTTCACGACGATAAATACATAAAAGCCAAAAAGCGCCTTTACATGACCGCTACGCCTCGTCTTTACAGCGATGACGCTAAGAGCAAAGCAGCGCAGGCCGAGGCCATACTCTGTTCAATGGACGACACTTCCATGTATGGTGAAGAAATTTACAGAATCGGTTTTGGCGAATCCGTTGAAAGAAATCTTTTGACTGACTATAAAGTGCTGATTCTGACCCTCAATGAAAACGATGTCCCCCCTGCCATCCAAAAAATGATCACCGACAAAGAAAGTGAAATAAACACTGATGACGCTTCAAAACTTATAGGCTGTATTAACGCTTTGTCAAAGCAGATTCTCGGAGACGACGGTGTGATTAAAGAAAGCGACCCCGAACCTATGAAGCGTGCTGTAGCTTTCTGCCAAAAAATCGTCATTTCCAAAAAAATCACCGAAACATTCAACACTGCGACAGATATCTACATTGATTCACTGCCGCAAGATAAAAAAGACAAAATGGTCAACGTCTCTTCAAAACATATAGACGGGACAATGTCAGCTCCTGAAAGAAACGACCTACTGAGTTGGTTGAAAGAAGACCAAAAAGGTGAATGCCGGATATTGACCAATGTAAGATGTCTCAGCGAAGGCGTAGATGTCCCTTCTCTTGACGCTGTCATGTTTTTATCTGCAAGAAACTCGCAGATTGATGTTGTCCAGTCGGTTGGACGTGTGATGCGCAAATCGCCCGGAAAAAACTACGGATACATAATTATTCCTGTTCTGGTGCCTTCAAATGTTGAACCTGAAATTGCATTGAACGATAACGAAAGATACAAAGTTGTATGGATGGTTTTGAACGCACTCAGGGCTCATGACGACAGGTTCAACGCCACCGTCAATAAAATCGAGTTGAACAAAAAACGCCCAAAACAGATATTGATTGGCAGAACAGAATACACATTCGACGACGACGGCGAGCCTGTCCTGTCCGTCAGGGACAGCGAAAGATCCAAATATGACTCAAAAATAAACGAACAGCTTTATCTCCAGTTTGAAAAGCTTCAGAGCGTTATTTTTGCGAGAATGGTTCAAAAAGTCGGGGACAGACGGTATTGGGAGCAATGGGCTAAAAGCGTCGCAGAAATCGCTGAAAAGCAAATCGAAAGAATCGGCAATCTGATAAAAAAGCAGGGCTCTCACAGACAGGCGTTTGAGAATTTTTTGGCAGGTCTTCAAAAGAACATAAATCCCAGTATAACCGGGCAGGAAGCAATTGAAATGCTTTCACAGCACATTATCACCAAACCAGTTTTTGAAGCGTTGTTTGAAGGGTATACGTTCGTCAAAAGCAACGCGATTTCAATTTCAATGCAGAAAATGCTCGATCTCCTTGAAGCGCAAGCCCTAGAAAAAGACACTGCAATGCTCGATAAATTCTATGAATCAGTCCGAAAAAGAGCTTCCGGAATTGACAACGCCGAGGGAAGGCAAAGAATTATCATCGAGTTATACGATAAATTCTTCAAAACCGCTTTCCCAAAAATGGTCGAAAGACTCGGCATAGTATATACACCTGTCGAATTGGTAGATTTCATTATCAACTCGGTAAATGATGTTCTCAAAAAAGAATTTGGAAGAAGCCTTTCTGACGAAAACATTCACATCCTCGATCCTTTTACCGGAACAGGAACATTCATAACAAGGCTTTTGCAGAGCGGATTGATAGACAAAAAAGACCTAAAGCGGAAATACACTAAAGAACTTCACGCTAACGAAATTGTTTTACTCGCTTATTACATTGCAACTGTGAATATCGAAAACGCTTATCACGATGCAACGCCTGACCCCAATGATGGTATTGGCAAAGAAAATTATACTCCTTTTGACGGTATTGTCTTAACTGATACATTCCAACTCGGTGAAACACCCGAAAGCGAACAACTTTTTTCGGAAATGTTTCCCCAGAACTCCGAACGTGTAGCCGCACAGAAAAAAGCCCCGATTCGTGTAATTATTGGAAATCCACCGTATTCGGTAGGTCAAAGATCAGCAAACGACAATGCTCAGAATCAACCATATTTAAAATTGGACAAACGGATATCAGTAACGTATGCAAAAGAAACATCTGCTACAAATAAGAATTCTTTGTATGATTCATATATCAAAGCATTTAGATGGGCTTCAGACCGACTTGAGAAAGAAAACGGCGGAATCATTTGTTTTGTTTCCAACGGAGCGTGGATTGACGGCAATGCGCAGGATGGTTTTAGGAAATGCCTTGAAAGGGAGTTTTCATCAATTTATGTGTTTAATACAAGAGGAAATGCAAGGACACAGGGAGAATTGAGAAGAAAAGAAGCCGGAAATGTTTTTGGAGGTGGTTCACGAACGCCAATTTCGATAACTCTTCTTGTCCAAAATCCTGGAATAAAACAGGAAAAAGCAACCATTCATTATTACGATATTGGTGATTATCTAAACAGGGAAGAAAAACTATCTATTGTCAATGATTTTCAGTCAGTTTCAAATCCAGAGATTAAATGGAAAACTCTTAAACCTAACAAATATGGGGATTGGATAAGTCAAAGGAAGAAAGCTTTTGAAAATTTTATCACATTAGGAGATAAAAACAACTTATCGAAGAATACTTTCTTCTTACCATATTATAGCAGAGGGCTTGCAAGCTGCAGAGATGCATGGTGCTATAATTTTTTAAAAAGTAACATTAAGAATAATATTACAAAAACTATTGATTATTTTAATATTGAAAGAGATAAATACTCGAAAGAGATAAAGAAAAACAGCCAATTAAATATCAATGATTTTTTATCCTATGATTCAACAAAGATTAGCTGGAACAGGCAATTTAAAGACTTAGTTAAAAGAAATTATAAAATAACGTTTAATAAAGAGAACATTTATTGTGGAATTTATAGGCCTTTTGTTAAGCAATTTGTTTATTTTTCAAATGTTTTAAAGAGAGTGTAAATAAAACT
>JAFGON010000059.1 GCA_016926475.1 candidate division WOR-3 bacterium
AAGTTGAAGAAAATACCAGCAAAAAAAATTAAGGAAAAAATCTTATCAGCGGCGAAAGCTACAGCAATTTCAGATCTTCTGAAAAGGAGTCCTAAAACTCTCAGCGGAGGAGAAAAACAACGATGCGCTCTCGCCAGAGCACTCGTCACTGAACCTGATGTTCTTTTGCTTGATGAACCAATGAACGCACTCGACCCAAACAATAGGGAGAAAATGAGAGCATTTTTAAAGCAAATCCATGAAGAGTTTCAAATTACGGTTATCCACGTCACGCATGACTTTGAAGAAGCTATCGTTTTGGGAGAAAGGGTCGCTGTCCTTAATAAAGGTTTTTTGGTTCAGACTGGAAGCCCACAAGAGATCATGAAGAGCCCGAAAAACGAATTTGTAGCTGATTTCGCTCTCTCCAGAAATGTTTTCAAGGGAAAAATAACAACCACAGAAAACGGATATTCACTGGTAGATATTGGAGGTACTCAAATAATCGTTGTGACTGAAAAAAAAGGAGAAATCAACTGTTCTATAAGACCCGAAGAGATTATCCTTTCCCGTGAAAAAATACACTCGACCGCCCGTAATTGCCTTAAAGGGACTGTTGAAGATATTTCACACAGAGGTTTTTATGCGCTTATTAAAGTATTCGCGGGTCAGGAATTTATATGCTTGGTGACCCTTTCAGCCCTGGAAGAATTCGCCATTTCAAAAGGGCAGACCGTATGGATAATTTTTAAGGCTTCAGCTGTCAACGTATTCTGAGAAAAGGAGGAATTTATGAGGAAAGCTAGTTCGATCAAGGTTTTTATACTTCTGATCACTCTTATGAGTGCTGTTTGGGGCTGTTCAAAAAAACCAGAAATGGCTGAGTTACAGCCCACTGTTCTAAGTATTTATCATGCGGGTAGCCTTTCGGTTCCTTTTGAAAGTCTCAAAGCAGAATTTCAAAAAGACCACCCAAATGTCGAAATTATAATAGAGTCCGGGGGAAGCGCTGGACTGATAAACAAGATAATAACAGTGGTCGAAGCGGGTGAGGTTCCTCCCGACATTATGGCTTCAGCAGATTACAAACTTATCCCCAGCAGGCTCTACGAGAAGGATCTCGCTGATTGGTATATTGCTTTCGCCAGGAATGAATTGGTTCTTTGCTATCGCGATGGAGCTCCGTTTTCCGAAGAAATTCATAACGGAACAAGGACATGGTATGAAGTCTTAAAAAATGAGCCGGTCAGCTATGGGCACAGCAACCCGGATGACGATCCTTGCGGATACAGATCCCTGATGGTTATCCAGCTTGCCGAGCTCGTGTATTTTGAAAGGGCGTTTGATTTCGGTCTCGAGGCGGATCCTGAAGCCGAAATGCTCTATGATGTTTTAATTCCGGGTTCAGAAGAGGAAAGGGGAAGATCGGGGGGTGAGAACACAGACGCCAGACCTGGCAAGAGCCAGGAAATCGTCAGGACCAAATCAGTTGACCTCATCAGTTCCCTTCAGTCCGGAGACCTCGACTATGCTTTTGAATACAGATCTGTCGCTGTCCAGCACGATTTGAATTATATTGACCTTCACCCTGCAATCAATCTCGGCTCGATAGGGCAAATTGAAGGAGCCGAATTTTTATATGAAGATTTTTATCAAAACGCTACAATAAAAATATTGGCTGAGATCGACCCTGAAAAGGTTTACAAAGATATGAAAGGTGAACCTGTGGTTTACGGTATTGCCTCCATTAAAAGTGGACAGAACCGGGAAATGGCTTATGAATTTATAGCGCTTTTACTTTCTGAGAAAGGGCAACAGCTCATGGAAGAAAGCGGACAACCTTTTTTAAATCCCTTGGTCTGTGATCATCCGGAGAATTTGCCACAGTTGTTGAAAAGTTTTTTTGAATAGGTTTTCATAAACATATTCAACACACCGAAGAGGTTTTACTATTTTCCGTTCTGCCGGTTTATGACGGCTTGGATCAGAGCGGTTTTCTTTTATAAAAATATTCAGACAGTTTGGTTTTCAACTTTCTTTGACACTTCGCATCACTGATTTTATCATTTCTACAGAGATTGTGCTGATATTACAGAAATATGAATACAGAAAAATTTAAAGAGCTTGTAGTTAAAATTCTGCAGAGTCCTTTCGAAAGAGAAGGATTCATCTTTCTCGTCGATAATTTGTTTAAAAATTTCCAAAAAAATTCCTTTTCCTATGCTACGGACATAACAGCCATAGAAGATTATGGATTCATCCATAGCTATGAGGTAATAAGAAAAACCAATAAAGGCCAAAACGCTGAAATTATCATTGTAAGGATAAAAGAGGATTTATCTTCAGAATACTTTTATTCAGCGTTGGAATATTTCATCTCCCGATATGTAGCCGATTCCCGGAACAAGAAGTTAAAAAAACCTTTTATAGCGGCTTTTGTATTGCCGTGTGCGGATTCCTGGATGTTGTCATTCGTCCAATCCAGCAAAAGTAATAATATCGAATGTTTTTACTGGTGCTCAGCCGGGAAATACGAAAGCAGTTGCGCTTCGCAAAAATTTTTAACACCTCTTTTAAAGTCGAGAAAGTGTGTTGCTTTGAATGATTTGAAAAACGCTTTCGATGGAAGGAGAATACGGAAGGATTTTTTGGAGAAATTCAAAAGTTTTTGTATTAGTCTTGAACAATCAATACAAGATGAGTTACGGAGATACCCGGAAAGTCGAAAGAAAGCGAATATGGATGTTTCTGAATTTGTAATAAGCCTGTTGACTGACCTCTTGTTCTTGTTCATTCTGGAAAAAAAAGGATTTTTCGTTTGCGGAGACCGAAGTGAAGGATATGAAAAATCCCTTAAAAATCTTTTTGAAAAAAACCTGAAAGAGAATGGAAATTATTACAGAGATGTATTGCTACCAACGCTAAAAAAAATAGCCCTGAGTGAATCTTCAAACGGGAAGATTCATAATCCAGAAAACTCTATTCCCCTTTTTCACCGTCTTTTGTTTAAACACAAGGAGTTTGACAACACGCTACATAACAATATCCGAATTCCCAATGATATGTTCTCCAGTTTAAACGCGACGAAAGACAAGTTTATTGGAGACGGCATACTGGATTTTTTTGGGCGTTATAACTATAAGTTAAAGGACGACGAAATAAATGAAATTAGTATGTCAATAACCCCTGAAGTGCTCGGTCAAGCTTTTGAAAATCTCAAAGAACTCAAAATTAGAAAGAAAAGCGGAACTTTTTACACACCCCAAACTATTGTCAAATATATGTGCCGTGAAAGTTTGAAAAACTACTTAACGTCGAACATGAATGCAATGATCAAGACCGGAGACATAGAAAATTTAATTGAATGTTCCGAGCCTCTTTCTCAATTCAGGCTAAAAATGCTTCAAGGAGGTCAACATCGTTTCGGATTTGAAAATTGTAAATTGCTTGAAAGAGTAATTAAACGCGCGAGGGAAATTGACGGATTATTAGACCGAATTCGCGTCTGCGATCCTGGAGTTGGTTCAGGGGCTTTCGTTTCAGGCATGCTGAGCCTTATAGTCGGTTTAAGGCACTTTCTCACTCCTTATTTGATTTCGGATGAAAATGAGAAAATTTTTGACAGGTCTGAAGGGGGAAGAAGTTTATGCGATCTGACGAAACACGCTATTGAAAATTGCATCTACGGAGTCGACATAGACGGTCAAGCAGTTGAGATGACAAAAATTCGTCTGCTCCTCCGCCTTGCCGGAGATTTGAAAGTTTCAAAAATTTATCGAAATTCAAAAAAAAGGAATTTAGAAAAGTTTAAAAATATTGACTTTAAAATCAAAACAGGAAATTCCCTGCTGTCCGGAGGTGACTGTTCAGATGAAATGTTTAAAACCCATAAGTTTGATTTCAGGGAGCAATTTCCCGAAGTCTTTGGTGAAAAAAACGGATTTGACATTATAATAGGTAATCCGCCATATATAGGCGAGAGAGGCAACAAAGAGGTTTTCAGAACCGTAAAAAAGGGGAAACTCAGTGCATTTTACTCTGGAAAGATGGATTATTTCTACTTCTTTTTTCACCTCGCTCTGAACGTTGTCAAGGAAAAAGGGATAATCGCCTTTATAACGACCGATTATTTTCCTACCGCCACCGGCGCAAAAAAGCTTAGGTTCGATTTAAAAAACAGAGCCATTGTCAGGAGTATGACGGATTTTAACGGATTGAAAATTTTTAATTCAGCCCAAGGTCAACATAATATGATAACGGTTTTGGAAAAGGGCAAAAACGACGAAGCTCTTGCGCGGGTCAGCAAAACTCAAAGGAAAGGATTCGCGACTTCTCGAATCCTGATGAAAATTCTTGATGGAAATGATTCTGAAACACTTTACAGCAAAATAAAGCAAAAAGACTTATACGAAGGAAATGAATCCTATATCAGAACTGGCACTAAAGTTTTTTTTGGCAATAACGAAAAACTCCTTCAGAGGATTTTCTGTAAAATCGAAATCGATTCGGTGCGGCTTGATCTTATTTGCAACATAAACCAGGGGATTGTCACCGGAGCCGATAAAGTCACCAAAAAGCACATAGATCGCTTTGGCATAAAAGCAAAAAAGGGGGAGGGAATATATGTCCTCTCGGATGCTGAAGTATCGGGATTGAATTTGGATGAAAAAGAAAGGGGTATTCTTAAACCGTGGTTTAAAAACAGTTCAATTTTCAGGTGGTATACAGAACAGTTGAGCCGTGAAAAGGTCATTTACGCTGATAAAAAATCAGACAATTTGAATTGTGATAAAATAAAAAACCATCTTGAGAAGTACAAAAAAATATTGGACAATTCTTCATCTAATTCTCCTTATCTCCACAGGCCGAGAGGCTTGGATTTTGAAGGCGAAAAAATCGTCGTCCCTCAGAGAAGTCCGAAAAATACCTTCGGATACAACAAAATTCCATGGTACGCCAGCGCGGATGTATATTTCATAACAGAGAAGGACAGGGCATTCCCTTTGAAATACATTTTAGCCATTCTCAATTCCAAATTATACTATGTATGGCTTTACAGCAAAGGAAAGAGAAAGGGGTGTAATTTGGAACTGTATCAAAAACCCCTCTCGGAAATTCCCGTTAAAAAGGTCTCTAAAAGAGATATGCTACGGGTCGTTTCTGTCGTCGAAAAAATTCTCGAGACGCCACATGGGGAGAGTTCTTTTGCTATCGGCAAATTTGAAAATGATATTGACCTGTTGATCTATAAAATATACGGTCTCTCCTCAGATGAAATCAGAATCATTGAATCAATAAACAACCCTGGTATATTCTGAAAACTCTTACGCACAGGTTCCAGCCCCAAGTCTTATCGAAAAAAAAGCGATCTTTTTTCCATGGGTGTTACACTTCGTCAAAATTTTAAAGTTTTCGTCCTTGAGTTTTGATTTTTTATAATTTTCTGCTGTCATACGACCAATGCAACAGAGCTTGTCTTTGTTTTTTTCTGCAGTTGAAATCTTCCGGGATGCAATTTTTTTTTACCTGGGTAATATGCCTTTTCATCGCTTTCCAGCGTTTGATCTGTCTTATGTCATCTTCATGTCTTCTGCCCATGTAATATCGGCAATACCACTGGAACCAACCCCTCGGGTCATCCGGGTGTATCCAGCCCTTTTGCCGCCAGACATACAGGGGCTGGCTTGCGTTTACATGGAAGAAATTTAATTTTGGATCATGTCTTTCGGGGCATAACTTTGCGTTGACAAACCAATCAACGGGGAATTCATCCCGGCAATCTGTCATATACTTTCCGCCAAACACGCCAAGCTCCAACATTTCTTTTGGAGTCAAATCCGGATTAAAGTTTGGGTCAAAATTATCACCGGGTTTTTCTGAAAGTTCATAAATATAGTTTTGCTGCATTTTATCGTTGACTTTAACTGTTTTTTTCATTTTTATTTTTGATGGCGCAAAACAACTCCTGTAGCGGCGTGTCCGGTTGCCATACTCTGCCAAATTTATACCAAAAATTTTCATGAAATCAATCTAAATAAAAACGGCAAAAATATGTTTGGGGGGAAGTTTAGATATCCGATAAATCAATATAGAAAATTTTCGGAGAGGGAGGGATGTGCTTCACCTTCGGTAAACCATTCCCTCCCGCTTACTTCATAAGTTCACAGCACAGCTGCGAACTA
>JAFGON010000060.1 GCA_016926475.1 candidate division WOR-3 bacterium
AGCCTTCCCTCCAGCGCTTTTCAAAAAAATCTTGACCAATGAAACCGGATCTTCTTTGATCATGTTCAAAAGCTTGTTTTTTTGAGTTTTGGTGAGAACCGCCCAATGATCCTCAGGAAGTGGTCTTATGATCCTCTCCGCTCCTTTCAGGTTCATGGAATGGCCTTTGTTTCCATCGAAATCAATTACGATCTCGTCTAAATAAGGTATCATTTCCTTGATCAGACCCAAACCCCATGAATCATGATAAACCCATCTTCCTTCATCGTATTTTAATATTTCATCGAGTTTATTCAAAACAGACGGGATATCTTTTCTGGAGTGAAAATTCATTTCTTCTATATAATATTCAAGGTGGGGATATTCTCTATACTTTTCTCGCAGACATAAAAGAAGATTTTTCTTTACTTCGTCACATGGATTTATCTTCCAGCAAAAAGAAAGGATACTCTCCATCTCATCCCACAGCGATGAATTCTTGTATATCTCTATAACACGAGATATCCAATCATAAGCGATTTTACTCTTGCCGTGATTTGAAAGCCTCTCCGCCCATTTTAAAATTTTTTCATGTTCAAACCAGTTGTCCTCGACCAATTTGAAAAAAATATCACTGGCTTCCTCTTCCCTTTTTTCGGATATAAGCTCATCAACCGCAGTCTCCATGAGCTCGTTCGACTTTCCCCTGATCTTTAAAAGTCTGAGAACAATATCTGCTTTTTTTACTTCGCAGTTCATAAGCCTTTCAAGGAAAATCCTTGCGCTCTTTTTGTCGTCAGTTTCGCTGTAATAATCAGCGAGAAATCTCAAGCAGATTCTGTTTTCTTCACCTTTCAACTTTTCTTTGCAGAAAAAGACCGCATCTTCAATTCTGTTTGCTTTTTTATAATTTTCAATTATTTCAATAGTGTTATTTTCCATTTCCTCTCCATTCTTTAAGAAGATTTGACATTTCCCTCTTGTAAGCTTCTACACCAGGTTGGTCAAAAGCGTTTAAACCCAGGAATCGAGAACTGAAAGCCGCCGAATACATGAAAAAAGCAAACAAGTCTCCAAGAGATTTTTCGTCACTTTTTTCAACGGATATCGAAATCACGGGTCTCCCGCTCATCTCATGAGCTTTTCTTGTGCCTTCCCTGGCTGATCTGTTTATCCAAGAGAGTTTTTTACCCGCGAGGTAATCCAATTTGTCATCTAAATCGACTCCTGGCACAGACAACTCGAAATCATTCCTCAAGTGGAAAAAAGTCTCAAAAATTTCCCTTCTGCCTTCTTGTAGATACTGCCCTATAGAGTGTAGATCTCTCGTGCAATGAGCCACGGAAGGATACAGTCCTTTGCCCTCTTTTCCTTCGCATTCGCCAAAAAGCTGCTGCCACCATAGGCTTAATCCAATGCATCTTTCCTGCCATGTGACAAAAACCTCATTGATGTAACCAGCCAACAGAAGGTTGAATCTCGCGAAAGAATACAATATCGCTGAATTTGAAGAGATGTCAGCTTTTGAATAGGATTTAGAAGAAGCGGTAAACGATTCCAAAAAGGCGTTTATATCTGCTCCAGACACTGCAAGTGGTATCAGTCCCACGGGGGTGATGACGGAAAACCTTCCGCCTATATCGTCGGGTATAGAAAATCTTTTCCACCCGTTTTCATCCGCCATTTTTTTCAAAATCCCTTTGGAAGAATCGGTTATCGCGGTGACGTGAAATGCGCCGTCCCGATTTTTCATAAACTCACTCAACACCATCCTCAAGGCGATAGATGGCTCAAGTGTGGTTCCTGATTTGCTTATTACTATTATCTCGGTCTTGAAATTCCTGGCGGTTTTCAAAATTTCAGCGTATGTGTCCGGTGAAAGATTATACCCACAGAAACTCAACGGCTTTGGTTTCTGAATATCCAAAAAGTCCAGAGAAGCTTTACTTCCAAGATAGGACCCGCCGATGCCTATGACTATGACCTTTTCAAATTTTTGACGTATTTCTTTCGCGTAATCCAAAATCTCTTTTATGGAGGACTCAGGGGCATCGTATCCCATCCAGCCGGTAAATTCAGAACCGGGTATTTTTTTTTCTAACACAGAAATCATGTTTTGGATGTTGCCAGGAGCAGAATTGAACCTCTCTTCGATGTTCAAGAACAGAGAATTAGTTCCCAAGGACAGTTCTACCATTGTTTCTCCTAAGATTTTTTAATAAACCTTTAAAAAAAAAAACAAACAAAAAACACTCAAAATTGTCAACCTGCAATTTCTAAAATCTTCATAGCTTTGAAAGAATTTTACATTTAAAATTATAAAGTAATAGTATGTATAATAAAAGTTTTATCGGAGATTTATGAATTTCGAAGATTTTTTCTCGTTATTACAATACCTCGACACGATCGACGACTGGGAAAAAAGGCAAAAGACAATGAACAAGACCATCAAAGGACTAGCCACGAGAAAAAAATTGCCTCTTTTTTCAAAAGACGGAAAAGTTTTATTTGCCTGGATTGATGAGATCTCCCGCCAAAATGACAAAACCATATTCCTCAGGCACTCCGATTCCTCCTGGGAGAGGGATGGTTATTTGGGCAAGTACTACGATGGCAACATAAGATTGGCCCTTAGAAATTTCGGTCAATCAGAAAAGGTTTTGTATAAATTTGAATATGATGAGGTATGGTTTTCAGATCCTCTGAATCCAAACGTCGAATGGGACGGAACAGTAGGGAAAGACTTCAACTCGAGGATGAATTCCGTCCTCAGTTTCTCCAACGAGCCTTCCTGGCCGAATGGCAGGACTGAAGTTTTCGACGTGAATTTTCAAATCGAAGGATTCAACATACAAATAAGAAATTGGGTTATGCTCCCCCCTGATTACGACAGAAACCTCGCATCCTACCCCCTTTTGGTATTGACTCCCGGGGAACATTACGCCACTCATTTTGAATTGTCCGGGATTCCGGAAAAGCTTTTTTCACAGGGATTGATAATCGAATACCCCCTCATCGTAGGGGTGAGTTCGGAAATAACCGAATCGGGAAGACCTGTGAAAAAAGAAGATCTTTTCTCCGCTAAAGGGGCTTTCGGGACTCTCATGGAAAATTACTTCACGAATTTTCTCCTTTTTGAAATAGAAACACGCTACAGGACAAAACGAAATCCGGCTTACAGGACAATAGGAGGCCTGGAAGAAGGCGCATTTTTCGCACTCAAGACAGGCTTAGACCACCCTGATGTTTTCTCAGGAATCATCTGTCAATCCCTGAACAATTCGTCTGAAACAGACCTTATTCCCGGACATCAAAAAGACTCCTCTGTTTTGGAACCTTTCGTGTATTTTGACTGCGGAGAATTCGGCAACCATGCCCAGGTAAAAGAAGTCGCTCTAATCTTAAAGAAAAAAGGCTACAAATACGTCGACATAACCGTTTTCAAAAACCAGCAGGAAAAATACGAAGAGATTAAACCAAGGCAATTCATAATGTTGCAGAAAGTATACGGCAGATTCCCTTTGAGCGCGGAGAGGTTTTATGATTGACATGCTCAAATTGCTATACAGGTTAAACCGAATTGGAATATCGCTTTCCGCTATAAGAGACCTCAATGTTTTTTTCGACTATATTTTAAAAGAAGCCAGAGAATTCGCCGATTGCGACGGCGGTACCCTTTATACAGTCCACGGGGACATGCTCGAACTGACAGTCAGCCAAAACAAGGTTTTATCGGAAAGAGCCGGGGACAACGCCGTAAAGACAAATTACATCAATGTGTCGATGCCCATATCCACTCAGAGCATTGCCGGCTACGTGACACTGACTGGAAACACAGTCAATATCGCCGACGCGTATGATATTGACAGCAAATACCCTTTTCAGCACAACAAATCTTTCGATGAAAAATCAGATTACAGAACGACTTCGATTCTCACTGTCCCTCTTAAAGACACTTCGGGGGTCATCATGGGCGTACTCCAACTCGTCAACAGACGTGACGAAGAGGGTAAAATAACTCCATTTCCTGATCATCTTGTGGATCTAACCCTATCATTGGCGTCTCAAGCCGCGGTAGCCCTTAGGAATGTAAAGTATTCGGAAGAGCTTAAAAATTCCTACTATGACACAATTTTCAGGCTCTCCGTCGCCGCTGAATACAAAGACCACGACACGGCGAATCACATCAAGAGAATGAGCAACTACGCGCTTATAATCGCCCAGAGAATCGGCTTGTCATCAGATGAAACTGAACTCGTATTCCACGCCGCTCCAATGCATGACATCGGAAAACTGGGGATACCCGACAACATTCTGCTAAAACCCGGAAAACTGACCGACGAAGAATGGGAAGAGATGAAAAAACACACGATTTACGGCTCGAAAATTCTCGAGAATTCCAACAACACCATTATTGAAACTTCAAGAGTTATAGCTCTTCACCACCACGAAAAGTTCGATGGATCCGGTTATCCTTTCGGCCTCAAAGGCGAAGATATTCCTCTTTACGCGAGAATATGCTCAATAGCCGACGTATTCGACGCTCTCACCTCAAAAAGACCATACAAAAAAGCTTTCACAGATGAACAATCGTTTTCAATTATCGAAGAAGAAATGGAAATTTCTTTTGATCCGGAACTGACTAAAGTATTTCTAAGCGACAAATCGAAAATTGTCTCGATAATGAACAAATACCAAGATTCATAAACTAGTTCCAATTAAAACAATCATCCCTAAAGTGAAGATTATTATCGCCAAGAAAATTTTCATAATTTTAAGGTTTTTACCGACAATTTTCTGAAAAGGGCTTATATCCGTTATCGAGATATAGACAATCAAAACAGCCCAAAGAGGTAAAACAAACATTATGTTGTAAGCCAAGAGCATGGGCAGCATGCCCAAATTTTTCGAAGTCATGACGATCAGAGTTGGGATGTAAATTTGACCCGTGCACAAGAGTTCAGAGAATGACACGACAAAACCTGAGATAAAGAAAAGCATAAAAAAACCGCCTCTCCATTTTCTCAAAATACCGTGAATTCTTCTTACGGTATTGTCGGAAAGGGAGGACAATTTTGACGACGGCTTCATAGAATCTACCACTTGAGCCGCCGCGGCAACAACGCAGAAAAGGACAATCGCGATTTTCACGAACAAAGCCACACCAGGGAACAATTGAAAGTTCTTAGACAGAAACGATGCGGCAGCCCACCCGAAAACCAAATAAAAAGAAAAAATTCCAATGATGTAAAAAACAGAAGAAAGAATCACGGTTTTCTTCTCTCTGCCGCTGATGGTCATCAAAGAAATCAAAAAAATCAAAGCCGTGAAGGCACAGGGATTTATACCGTCAACCAACCCCAGAAAGCCGACCGCGATCAAAGTCATGTCCGGACCGGTTTGAAACACAGCACTCTCTTCTTGTCTCTCTCTAAAATAAAAATGGTGGAATATCAGGGAATCGTTTCTCAGGGTTCCCGTCAAAAGAGTGTCTCCAATGAAAAGAGCGGGAAACTTATAATAATCTTCACCTCTTGGATTTTCGAGGCTGTTCCACTTGAGCTGGTATCGTTCCCTGCCCGAAGAGGAATAAGGATCGATTTTGTAGAATAGAATTCTTGGGTCTTCCTGTTCAAGGCTTTTTAGCCACATAAAATAGCTCGTGCATTTCCCGCAGTTGTCCGAAGCGAAATAGAGCGCAGGTTCGGAATTCATCTTAACAGGGACAAGAAAGACAAGGGTTAAAATCGGACTTAAAAACCTCAAAACCTCTTTATGTACCCTTCAGAGAGCATCGAAAATATCTTCATGGCAATTTTGTAACTTGAAATCGGTAAAAACCGGGCTATTTCCTCAAAATTAAAACCTTCTTTGATTTTTTCAACTACCATAATGCATTCTTTATCCAAAGGGTTTAAATTTTCTGTGATGACTGTATAAGTGGAAGTCCTGCCGCCTATCAACTTAATTATCCTTTTCTCCTCGTCCATCTGCCTGGCGCACTCCAGAAGCGCTTTTTCAATGGGTTCAGACATTTCACCAGAAACATCTTGAGTTTCATTGAATTGAAAAGAACCTCTTTCAAGAGTTAAAAGAGTATAAAACGCGTCCCATCCGTTTCTTCTCGGCATTGATGCGCCGATTATTTTGCCTTCTTTTATTAAGATTTCACCTAAAAAAAACTCGGTTTCGATTATAAGTTTGCCGTTTTTACCCGCAGAAGCCAGATTTTGAAGTATATCGGACAGAGAAAGCACGTCAAAATTACCTCTCAGACCTTTTGATTCCAACGCTTTGATACGATGGGCGGTCTGAAGACGATTCTTTACCCTGGCGAAAAGTTCTTCGAAGACAAACGGTTTAACGATGTAATCGTCAGCGCCGTCTCCTATGCCCTTGATCCTGCTTTCAATTCTGTTGTCACCCGTCAAAAATATGAAAGGCAAATCGTCGAGAGTTTCATCCGCTTTGATGGTTTCAAGCAATGAAAAACCGTCCACTCCGGGCATTCTGATGTCCGAAATTATTATGTCAGGTTTGTTTCTGTTAATTTTCAAAATCGCGTCCATCCCGTCGTAGCTCGTGAAAACTTCCCAACCTCTCTGCTGAAAATTAAATTTGACGAGGTTTACAAGCTCTCTGTCATCATCGATTATAAGTACTCTCGCTTTTTTCTTCATTCGTCTTCTCTTTTCCTGAATCTCAAACTCACGCAAGTTCTTTCTCCTTTACTGCTCTGGATTTCAATCTCACCTTCGTGAAGGGCGATAATACGCTCGACGATTGAAAGTCCAAGACCGGACCCAGGAAATATTTTTGCGTCGGCGGATCTGTAAAATTTTCTAAATATATTCCCTATCTCTTCTTCCAGGATACCTATACCTCTGTCCTCTACAGTTAAAAGCCACTTGTCGCCCTCATCCAATATAGATACTAATACAGTTGAATTTTCCTTGGAAAATTTTACGGCGTTGTTTATTATGTTTTCAACAGCCCGAATCAATAAATCCTCATCCCCCTCGACAAAAGCGAATTTTTTAGGCAAGTTTATGTCAAAACTTATGTTTCTGGATTCCGCAAAATCGCTTTGAGAAAGCAGAGACTTCCTGACGACGTCTTTGAGGTCTACGCTGGAAATGTCCAGTAAGTACTCTATGTTTTGCAACTTTGCCAGCTCCAACATGTCTTCGACCATTGAAAGTATATGTTTGGATTTCTCTATGATAACTTCTGAAAAATAGCACATTTTATCCTGGTCCACTTCTCCCCTCAGAAGGGTTTCAGCGTAAATTCTTATTATGGACAGAGGATTTTTAAGATCATGGGCTATCTCGTACAAAATAGTCTCTCTTTCTTTCTGCGATTTAATTAGTTCCGATGCCGTCTGAAGGACATCCAATTCGGAGATCAGAGATTGAAAAAAACCGACCAAATTAAAAACATCCTCCCTTACAGGATTTTCTTTATCCATTGGGTCATCAAACATCAACCATCCGGCGTAGTTGTGCCTGCTCCTTTTCATCGGAATTATTATCAGGTATCCCGGGTGCCAATGCCTGTCCTTTCCGTTGCCGATTATTTCGTTAAACCTCCTGTGCCCAGGGACTATATAGTAGATACCTTCCACCTTCGACAACTCGCTCATCGTCTTATCGAACTTTTCGGGAAGATCAAATGGAAGGCTTGAAAGTATTTCTTTTCTTTCAAACTCGTTGTACCCTCTCGAAGAAAAATAATTCTCCTCTTTCCAATTGTAACAAAACAGGATTTTTTCCCACCCCATAGAACTTGCCGCCTGAACAGCCCTGTCTAGTTTATTCTGAATTCCTTCTTCTTCAACAATCTTTTTCCAGGATCTCATCAGATCGTAGACCGCGTTTTTTTTCTCGCTCTCTACAAGAGCCATGGCTTCGAATGTTTTTTCCCTGTTAAGCAATACCAAAGCGGCTTTTTTGGAAGAATACTCTGTCGAAAATATTTCAATTTGACCTAGGCTTTCAATTTCGTGTTCTTCATGAACGAATTCTCTGAAAGAAAAAATGCTTTTTATGCTTTCGTAACAGGGAAAATTAGAATTGATTTTTTCCCCAATCTTTACAGAAAAAGTCTCTGCGAAACTCTTATCAAGAGAGAGGATTTCACCGTCTTCAGATATGACAGCGTACTGAATCAATTCCGTTGAACTCTCTTTAAAAATATTGTGACATCGTCTCCGAGAAGATTTTCTTTCATGGAAAAATAACCGCTTTCCAATTCCGCCTTTTCAAAACTACAACAGGATAAAGTTTCGTTCTCTATCAATTCTCTGTGCTCGATAACAGCCGGTTTCCATGAATCCGGTAATTCCAGGATTAGTTGGATTCTGTCTTGGACGTTGAGACCCGCTCTGGACCTCGCGTTTTGGATTTGTCTTATCAACTCTCTCGCTCTCCCTTCGTCTTCGAGAGCTTTATCCATTTTCAAATCGAGCGAAACTATCAAATTGCCTTCCGACATACAGTCTTTCTCGCCTTTTGAAAGCCATTCAACCGAATATTCGTTTCTTTCAAGTTCAATTCCCGCAACCTTGGCTTTTCCATCCGAAGTCAACTCGAAATTTCCGTTTTTTCCGGCTTTTATAACGTCTTGTGTTTTTGCCCCAAGTTTCGGTCCTGCAATCTTTAAATTCACTTTGAGAACCGGAGATCCAAGATCTTCCGGTTTCTCGACGTAGACGACGTTTTTCACGTTAAGCTCTTCTTTGATTATCTCGGAAAATTCAAGAGACTTTTCAACACCTTTTCCGGAGACCATTAGCCTTGAAAGAGGCTGCCTAACTCTAACCGAATTTTTCTTTCTGAGCGAATGCCCCAGTGATACTATTCTTCTTACAGTTCTCATTCTCAGAATAAGATCCTCGTCGTGAGGGATTACCTTCCAGTCCAAAAAACTCTGCAGATGCACGCTCAACTTACCGGTCAAAGACATGTATATGTATTCAGAGAGGAAAGGCAGAAAAGGCGCCGAAACGTTTACCAGAGAAGATAAAACAGTGAAAAGAGTGTTGAAGGCGAAAGTTTTGTCTTCGTCATTTTCGGATTTCCAAAATCTCCTCCTGCTTCTCCTGATGTACCAGTTCGTCAGGGTATCAATAAACTCTTTTATGTTTTCAGTAGCCGAGAAAATATCGTATCCCTGCATTGCGTTGTCCACTTTTTCCGCTGTCCTCTTTAGTTCCGAGACGATGTATTTATCCAACGGATTGACGCTGTCCCATGAAAATTCCGCCCTGAAGGAATCTATGTTGGCGTAAAGGGTGAAAAAGTAATAGGCATTCCAAAGAGGCAAGAGAACATCTTTCAGCACCGCCATTACCTCTTCTCCGTCTTCACTGACCATTAGGTTGCCGCCCCTCAGGATAGGATTCGCGACAAGAAACCACCTCATCGCGTCTGCACCGTATTTGTCGAATATCTTCATCGGATCAGGGTAGTTGTTCAATTTTTTTGATAATTTTCTTCCCTGCCGGTCAAGTACTACTCCGTGACATATGACGTTTTTAAACGCTGGTTTTCCGAACAGAGCCGTTGAGAGTACATTCAGTGTGTAAAACCAGCCCCTGGTCTGAGCAATGTATTCAACGATGAAATCAGCGGGAAAATATTTTTCAAACCATTCCTTGTTTTCAAAAGGATAGTGAACCTGCGCGTAAGGCATAGAGCCGGATTCAAACCAGCAGTCGAGAACTTCGGGAACCCTTTTGACTTTTCCGCCGCAATCCGGGCAATTTCTCTCTAATTGGTCAATGTATGGCCTGTGGAGGTCTTCAACTTTTTTGCCGAAAAATTCCTCTATTTCTTCAACTGATCCAAAAACCCATTTTTTGTTGCAACCACGGCATTTAAAAACCGGTATCGGAGCGCCAAAGTACCTGTTTCTGCTTATTGACCAGTCTCTCGCTCCTTCTATCCATTTGCCGAACTGCCCGTCTTTTATGTGGGAAGGTATCCAATTTATCTGCTGGTTTACTTCTATAAGTTCTTTTTTTACCGCGGTCACATCGACATACCACGAAGAGATGGCCCTGTATATCAAAGGCGTGTTGCATCGCCAACAATGGGGATAATTATGCTCCATGGTATCGTGCAGGACCAGTTTGCCTTCTTCTTTGAGTCTTTTCAAAATGGTCTTGTTGGCATCAAAGACTCCTATCCCTTTATAATCCCAGACTTCTTTGGTGAATTTTGCTTCGGCGTCGACAGGGCAAACCGTATCTATACCGTTTTCGTCGCATATCCTCTGATCGTCTTCCCCAAAACCCGGAGCTATGTGCACAATTCCGGTTCCTTCTTCAGTTCCGACAAAATCTCCTGATATCACTTTAAAAGCGTTTTTCATGCCCTTGAAATAATCAAAAAGATGTATGTATATTTTGCCTATCAAGTCTTTGCCCTTACCTCTCCATACAACCGCGTCGTCACTATCAAAAATTTTGCCGTACTGGGAAAAGCGTTTTTCGGCGATGATGTAAATTGAACCCTTGTGTTCAACCCCGCAATAATCTATATCATCACCAACGGCAATCGCCAAATTACTCGGCAGCGTCCAAGGAGTCGTAGTCCAGACCAGTAGATAGGCTTCCTTTCCTGAAATCTTTTCTTCTAATTTAAAACGCAGGGTCACCGAAGGGTCTTGCCTGGGTCTCGTCGCGTCGTCCATCCTCGTCTCGAAGTTTGAAAGAGGGGTCTCGCACCTGAAACAATAGGAAACCACTCTGTCCCTTTCGTATATTAACCCCTTGTCGTAAAGGCTTTTAAAAGCCCATATGACGGATTCCATGTAATCTCTGTCGAGGGTCTTGTAGGCGTTTTTGAATTCGACCCATCTTCCTTGACGCTTCACGAATCTCTCCCACTCGTCTACGTATTTCAAAACCAACGCCTCGCACCCGGCGTTGAATTTGTCTATCCCGTATTTGTCGATTTCTTTCTTCCCTTTTATGCCGGCTTCTTTCTCCATCTCCATCTCAGCGGGAAGTCCGTGGCAATCCCAGCCAAATCTTCTCAGAACCCTAAAGCCTTTCATCGTAAAATACCGGGGAACAATGTCCTTGACATACCCGGTTAGAATATGCCCGTAATGAGGAAGTCCGTTTGCAAAAGGAGGTCCGTCGTAAAAAACATAATCCGGGGCGTTTTCTTCTTCTCGGATTTTTATGGATTTTTCGAATATTTCGTTTTCTTTCCAATAGTCGAGAATTCTCTCCTCTATCAGAGAGAATTTCGGCATCGCCACTTCATCTGGATATTTTTTCCCGGACATAAAACTCCTCTTTTATCTATACAAATACATCATCAGCGAACTGGAAGTATATATACAAATTCGATAAAATACAAGTATCGACGATTTGTCTTGACCCTGATTACGGCAAAGACCTTAATCCCATAACAAGACCCTTGGTGTCTTGCGCGACTATGCCGCAGAGTTCTCGAACCGCCTCGTGTATTTCTTTTTCTCTTCCATCATAATTGACGAATTGTCTTATCCTCAGGGGATCAAACCATTTAAAATAAATTTTCATGAAGTTTTCGGGGTTCGAAGAATTCGAAAGGGCGGAAGAGAGAACTCTCTCATGCTTTTCCCTTCCAAGAAATTCCGAAAGTCTTTCAAAAGACGGCACAAACTGCCCCCTGCCGCTGGATTTTCGCCATTCTTCAATTTTTTTGAAATGGATGGCGAGTTCAGAAAATATTTCGGGAGAAGGCAGGTTTTCAGAGCGGGTTTTGTTTTCATAATTCTTTTTTACCGATGCGGCCGTGCCGAAAGGTGTCCTGACGTTCATTCTCGGAGAAGCAATCACCCATGCTTTTTTTGTGTGGTTTACTCTGCCGTGAAACGAAAGCTTGCGAAGAAAATAAAAATCTTCTCCCGCTTTTTTTTTGTTGAAACCCTGAACATCGCAGTAAGCTCTTCTCTTGAAAGTCATGGAAGATCCAACCGGCCAAAACACATAAGGATTTCCCGTCGAAACCAGTCCTCTGTGATAATACCTCAGATAAATCTCGTATTTCATCATCGCCTCGGCGTGCTCCTTTTCCTCTGGAATTTCGTGGACAGTGTCAACTGTCAAACCCACAATGTCCGGATTCTCGCTGTATTCTGACAAAACCACTTCCCTGATATTTTCACTCAGCGTGACGTCGGCATCGAGTGAAACTATTACATCTTCATCTTCCAAAATGCTCGCCGCCAAATCCATCCCCACCTTCCTCGCCGAACCGACCCCGGCTTGTTTTTCGTCAAAGGCTTTTCTCCCAGAAAATCTGTCTATTACGATGAATCCCGGGAAGTTTTCTTTTATCGCCTTGTATGTTTCAAGGTTGTTATTTTTCACCTTTTCACAATCGGACACCGAGTTGTTTACTACTACAATTACAAGAGATCCGGGAAATTCTTCTTCAACCAGCCCAAGGGTTTTCAAGATTCCTGGATATTCCGACCAGCAAGGTATGACTATGGCAGTTTTTCTTTTCAAATCAGAGAAAATCTTTGATGAGTTTCATCACCTTTCTATCTTCATCTTGGCCGAACCAGTTTATGACAAAACCTTTATTTTCGATTTTTTTGAACCATGAATTTTGTCTTTTTGAAAAAGCTATAATATCCGATCTCAAGCCTTTAAAAAACGTGTCATAATTGACTTTTCCCTTGATGTATGCCACTCCCCACCTGTATTCTAAACCGAGCGAAGAAAGCCAATTTTCGTCTACTCCGCTTCGCTGAAGTGAAACGACCTCGTCGATAAGTCCTTGTTTTATCCTTTTCTCAAGTCTTTGAGTTATTAGTTTTTTCTGAATTTCCCTAGGGGGCTTCACACCGATGAGAAGATACTGGGCGTCGGGGTGAACTGATTCCGGCAGATCACCCTTTTCTCCTTTTGAAACTTCGATCCTTCTTATCAGTTTTCTCTTCTCATGGTCTTTTGCATCAACTATGCCGGCTTTTAAGGCTTCTTCAAAAAGCATGGAATCCGATTTTTCAAGTAGTCTTCTCAACCCGACATCCGGTCTGACCTTCGGTATATCGTATCTGCTGATTATCGAATCTATGTAAAGTGGTGTCCCGCCGCAGACAATGGGCAAACGAGACCTTTCATGAACCTCAGATATCGCTCTGTAAGCCAGGATCTGGAACATTTTTAAATTAAAGCTATCTCCCGGAGACACAATATCGATTAGGTGGTACTTTATTCCGTTGAATTCTTTCAAGTCTTTTCCAGTGCCAATATCAAGACCTTTGTATATCTGCCTTGAATCAGCGGAGATTATCTCGCCTGAGAATTCCCCCGCGCATTTTACCGCAAGAGAAGTCTTACCCGAAGCGGTAGGTCCTAATATTACGACGACAGGGAAAATACCCTTCAGTCCCTTTTGACGAATTCGGTCATCTGGAAAAAATTTACCAACAGATCTTCAATTGTTCCGCCGCCCATCTCGGCGTATTTGGCCATATCTTCTTCGAAAGCAGGCTGCATTTGATCCGGGTCGTTTATATTTGTTATCACCGAAAGACCGAGGACGTCCATGCCCATGTGAACGGCCGCAATTACCTCGGAAACCGTCGACATGCCGACCGCATCCGCGCCCAAAACTTTCAACATTTTTGTCTCGGCGGCAGTCTCGAAAGCAGGTCCCAGAACCGCAGCGTATACTCCGAAGTGGATTCGAATCTTAAGAGATTTGGCTATCTCGTCTATGCTCCTTATATACTCGGGTGTATAGGCGTTCGCCATCATGGGAAACCTGTTCCCTAGTATGTCTATGTTGGGTCCTGTCAAAGGGCTTTTACACTGAAGGTTCAGATGGTCGGTTATGACCATCACCTCTCCTTCTTTCATTTCTCGCCTAAGACCTCCGGCTGAATTTGTAGTTATCAGAGTCCTCGTCCCGAGCCATGCTACCATCCTCAAAGCTCTGACAATTTCCCATTCCGTGAATCCTTCATAGTGGTGAAGCCTGCCGTTCATAACAGCTACTCTTTTACCGAGTATATCGCCAAAGTAAATGGTGCCTTCGTGAGTAGGAGCAGTGGGGTCGAAAAGACCAGGTACATTCTTCATTTTGAGCTCGAGATCTATTTTTGTGTAGGATTTCAGAAAGCCAGAAAGACCAGAGCCTAGAATAACCAGGGCATCAGGGTCCCCCGCCCCCTGTTCATCCATGAAGTTGGCTCCAGTCTGGATTATTTGATGTTCAAGAAACGCTTTGTAATTCATGCCATAAAATCAATAGACAGTGAATTTGCAGGCTGAGTGGCTTTGTCCCGACTTTAAAATTGCGAAATAACTCGCCTGAGGCAACGCCAGACCTTTTCTGTCTGTCAGTGGCAATTCGACTGTGCCCGATCTTGTTATTGTCTCGGTTCTGATGACCCGCCCTGAGACGTCGAATACAGTCAATTCGCCCGGTCTGTCCGGACCGACTCCAGAGACGTAAAATACGGCGGTTCCTCTGTTGAAAAATGACGAGGGCATTATTGAAATGCGGGTCAAATAGGGGCCTAAAACGACCTCTTCCTCTACTCCGAGAGGGTTGTACATCCTGATGTCGTCTACAAACCAACCCTCACGTTCTATAGACCCGTCGGAATGGAATCTGAATCTGAATTTCACCGTGGTCCCGGCGGGAATGTTATCGAGGTCGTACGTGGTCTCGTGCCAGACTGTGTCTACTCCGAATCTCGCACTCAGATTGTTCCACGTCGTCCCGTTGACAGTGTATTCCACAAGGACAGTGTCCCAGTTGCTTTCGGTGTTGTACCTCTCCCAAAACTTGAAAACGCAGTCAAGCCCGATGAGCAGGTCCTGTGTTACAAGGCTCGCGTTGACGTTGCTTGAGTAAACATGCGAGGTGGAGTTCCCGCAGTACCAGCTGTGGGTCGGGGTGTGGGATCTGAACTCGGTTATGTGCCATTGGTCGTTTGTTCCAGAATGCGTCCAGTTGCCCTGCCCGTTTTCAACCGAGTCAATGAACACCTGGAAACCGGATAGAAAAGATATGGTGTCAACGGAGTTCACAACCGAGGAGAGGCTTATTGTAGCTTCGAGGTCGACGAGAGTGCCCATAGGAAGCGAAGGGCTTATGTAGAATGAAAAACCGTTAGCCGCTCCTGCAGCTCCGGAAGCTAAACTGTCCAAATGACGGAGAGAATCTATCGTGGTAACACCCGAAGTCAATGAAACCAATTCTATGTCAATATTGTAGCCTGTTGAAAGTCCGGCGTTTAAAACCTCCAGATCCGTTATGACTGTGTCTCCGGGCATAGGACAGGTCGGATTAAACGAGTAACCGGATAATACGATAGCGGCGTTTTGAGGAAGGGCGTAAGCCTGAACCGCGTCCAAGTCATATCCGGGAGTCGAGCCGGTGTATGAACTGTTGCCGTCGTCCACAAGTAAAACATACCTCGCTTCCGTGAGTCCTGACGACGTGATGTCGATTTCAGAGGTTCCGTTGCTCATTCCTACAAAATACCAGGGACCCGTCCAAGTGGCGTTTTCGCCAACGTACACGCTGCATGCTTCAACTGTTCCGTCGTTGCCCTCAAAAATTTTCATGTCCGGACCTGGTCTGTTTTTAATGCACGTCTGTGGCCCCATGTCTAAGACAGCCCAGCCCTGCCTCTGGTTTGAAGTCTGTTTTACGCCGAGGGAAAGGTAAAGTCCGTCGGGAGCGCCTAGGGCGTCTATTGTAAGGGTGTGGTTCTGGTCGTTGTAGTTGGGGACGTTGCAGATGGGAACCTGGAATGCATAGGAGCTGTCCCAGGGGGAGAGCTGAACGTCAACCCTCGTAAAAGTGTCTGTGTATGTCGTTATTCCCGTGACGGTTTTCGGTCTGTACCCAGGCGATTCGACCTTGATCGAGTAGGTGCCGGGCATGACGTATCTGTGATAGTCTCCGAAATTCTTATCCGTGTAGTAAGGCCAGCCAATCTCAACTACTTTGATGGTCGCCCAAAGTGGATCACCCGTAATAGAATCGGTGACAATTCCGGCTATTCCCTGGCCTGCTTTCTTTATGAGAACGAACATAGCGCTGTCTTCCCTGTTGCATATCACCTCGATTGAATTTGCGGAGGGATTTTTTATGTAGCACACCTCTACAGTCGAGCCTATGCATCCGCTGACCCCGTAATCGTAATCTTTAGTCGGGCCGTTTATGTAGTACATGGCGTGTGAGCCCTGCCCGTGAGGGTAACCTGTAATGGTGGAATAATAGCCCCATATGTTGTTGTAGTTTGCGTTGTCCTTTGGCGGGTCGTAGTGGTAGCTCCAAGCCTGGGATATTTGGATCGTACCCGTATGGTAAGATGCGGCTGTAGTGAAATTTCTCGCGTTCATCAGGTTTCCGAGAGCTCTGCTCTCAGGCTGTGAAAACGGGTAAGAGCTGGACCCTTCCCTGTCCCACATGTACCCATAGTCTCTGTTCAAATCGACGCCGTTCGCGTTATAGCGCATGAGGTTTGTCCTGCCGTCAGGGTTCATCATGGGAATAATCCAAATCTCCCTGTTGTCGACAAGACTCGTCAAATACGGGTTGGTTCCGTAGCCTTGACAAAGTCTGTATGCGAGCCAGAGACAGACTTCAACAGTAGGGGTTTCATCGCCGTGGTGGTTGGCGTCAAACCGGATTTCAGGTTCAAATTCATCGGTGAGAGGGTTGTCCGTGATTTTCATAACTTGAATGACCCTGTTCTGCACAGAATAGCCGAGTGTCTCGACTTTTACGATATTGGGATTTGCCCCAGCCAAGCTTTCAACCATGGCGACGGTCTGCGCGTGGTTGTGATACTGCGCCCAATCTGGGTGGCTGAAAATGTCCTGAAGGTATTTGGAATAGTCTTCCACAACTATTTCAACTTCGTATCCTTTTTCCCGGACTTCTTCTATCATCTTTTCGGTCAAGACCACTTCAACCGACCTGGGTCCAACCACCCTTTCTGGGACTATGTCGATAGCCCTGCATTCGGCTCTTACATCGTCTGAATGAAGAGTTATTCTGACTATACTCTCTCCTGACCAGAGCGAAGACACTGCAAGAGACAGAAGTACGAAACTGATGAAAGCTTTCATTTAAACCTCTCCAGATAAAATTTTTAGATACATGTTGACTAATTTTAAGGCTGTAAATATACTAATATATATTGTGCTATCCAAATAATCAACTATTTTTAAACGGAGATACAATGGACCAGAAGGAATTGAAGTTGACGCCGTTTTACGAAGAGCATTTGAAAGCCGGCGCCAAAATTGTCCCTTTCGCAGGTTACAAAATGCCTATTCAATATTCGGCAGGCATCGTGTCGGAGAGTTTGAACGTCAGGACTTCGGCGGGTCTGTTTGATGTTTCACACATGGGTGAAATTGAGGTCAGCGGGAATCAAGCCCTCGATTTTGTAGACTATTTGGTCACAAACGACGTGTCATCGATCCCCGAAAACGGAGTAGTATACACCGCTATGTGCTATAAAGAAGGTGGAATAGTAGACGATCTACTTGTCTACAGGCTTTCCGACAGGTACCTTTTGGTTGTAAACGCGTCAAACATTGAAAAAGACTGGGAATGGATAACGATGAACGCCAAAGATTTCGACGTAAAAATAGAAAATAAATCAGACGAAACCGCGCAACTTGCGCTTCAAGGACCATTTTCGGAAAAAATCATGAGAGAAATAATCTCCCTTGATTACGATGGCATCGGTTTCTACCAGAGCGTCACCACGGTAATTGACAAAGTCCCAGTTCTCCTCTCGAGAACCGGATACACCGGTGAAGACGGATTCGAAATCTACGCGCCGGCTGAAAACTCGCGTTTTCTCTGGAACAGGATTTTAGATGTCGGTGAAAAATTGTCAGTTAACCCTGTCGGCCTTGGAGCAAGGGATATTTTGAGGCTTGAGATGTGCTATTGCCTTTACGGCAACGACATAACCAAGAACACAACTCCAATTGAAGCCGGCTTAGGATGGGTCGTAAAGCTCGATAAAAAAGATTTTTTAGGGAAAGAAGTCCTTTTAAGACAAAAACAAGAAGGGACCGACAAAAAGTTAGTCCACTTCATGCTCGAAGGTAAAAATGTAGCGAGAAAGGGATTCCCCATAATAGTGGAAAAAGAAATTGTAGGCGAGGTGACAAGCGGTGCGTATTCGCCTATTCTCGATAAAAGCGTCGGCATGGGTTACGTAAAAACCGGTCATCATAGAGTTAAAACGCCTATTTCAATTGAAATAAGGACAAAGCTCTTTGACGCTGTAATCGTCAAACCGCCGTTCTATAAAAACGCCACCCATAAATAAACAACCAAAAAGAAGAAGGAGGACCGATGTCCGAAATCAAAATTCTGCCGGATCTTTTTTACACAGCCACTCACGAATGGGTAAAGTTGGAAAACCAGAAAATCACCATCGGTATCACAGATTTTGCGCAGAATGAACTATCCGACATTGTATTTCTCGAATACCACGTCTCTGAAGGAGACCTTGTCAAAAAAGGCGATTCAATATGCACCGTTGAAGCTGTCAAAACAGCGGAAGACATATTTTCTCCAGTAGAGGGAAAAATTGTCAAAATCAATTCATCTCTTCCCGACAACCCTTCTTTGCTGAACAAAGAACCTTACGAAGGCGGATGGATAGCAGTCATCGAGATTTCCCCTGACTTCTCCCCCGCTTACCTTCTCAGTTCAGACGACTACAAGACGGTAGTCATTGAAAGCGCTCATTAGAGGAAAAGATGCCTTACATTCCTCACACAGAAGAAGACAAGCGTCAAATGCTGAAAAGAATAGGCTTTGAAAATTTCGATTCACTGCTCAAGGACATCTCACCCGAGCTTATCGCTCCGCTTGATTTCAAACTTCCCGGGGGTCTTTCCGAAATGGACCTTAAAAAACGAATTATGGGATTGGGCAGAACCAATTACGACCCTGAAAATACAATCCTCTTTGCGGGAGGGGGTATTTACGACCACTACATACCTTCGGCGGTAAACCATATTTCAATTCGACCGGAATTTTATACAGCGTATACACCCTATCAACCGGAAGTGAGTCAAGGCACCCTTCAAGTTATCTTTGAATTCCAATCCATGATCTGCGAACTCACCGGCATGGAGGTTTCAAACGCTTCGATGTACGATGGAGCGACAGCGACAGCGGAAGCTCTTATAATCGGTTCAAAAATAAAAAAGAAGAAAAAAATCGTCGTCTCAAAATCCCTAAATCCTTCGGTATTGAAAGTAGTAAACACCTATCTATCTCAAAATTACGAATTAGTCACATGCCCCTTAGACAGCAAAGGGACAACAGACCTGGAGTATCTGCGGTCAATTTTAAACGAAGACGTCGCGGCTACTGCGTTTCCCTACACCAATTTTTTCGGTTTGATAGAGCCAATAGAAGAGATCATCGGCATGTCAACAGATACAGGAGTTCTGTCTATTGTCTACGTCAACCCTCTTTCACTTGCTGTGCTGGAACCGCCGGGAGCTTTCGGCGCTGATTTCACAGTTGGGGAAGCCCAACCCTTGGGAATAGACATCTCTTTCGGGGGACCGCTTCTCGGGATTTTCGCCTCTAAAAAAGAGCACATTAGAAGCATGCCGGGCAGAATCATCGGTGAGACTAAAGACAAAGACGGTAAAAAGGGATTCGTGATGACTCTTCAAACCAGAGAACAGCATATTAAAAGAGAAAGGGCTACGAGTAATATCTGCACAAACCAAGCTCTTTGCGCCCTGAGAGCCGCAGTCTATATGGCTCTGCTCGGTAAAGAAGGCCTCTACAACGCCGCAATATCATCTCACCAAAAATCTGCTGCCCTTTACTCATCTCTCAAATCTTCCAAAGGATTCGAAGAGGTTTTCCCCTCGTCTTCTTTTTTCAACGAGTTCGTGATCAAAACACCTGTAAAAGCGTCGGTTTTCATAGACAAGATGCTTTCAATGGATATTATAGCCGGAATAGACCTCGGACGTTTTGACGCCAATAGATCCGATCAAATTCTCGTCGCCGTCACGGAGAAAAGGACAGACGATGAAATTGCTCTATACATAGAATCAGCAAATAAAGTGATTAAGGAGGCTTAATGGCAACAACTCAAACTCTTCCAACAGTAGTCATAAACGCTTCGCTCTGCAAGGGGTGCGGACTTTGCATCGAAGCCTGCCCCAAAAAATGCCTCGTGTTTTCTCCGGATCTGAACGAAAAGAGCTACCATCCGGCCGCATACACAGGAGAAGGATGCATAGGATGCGGTATTTGTTTTTACGCATGCCCAGAACCCGGAGCTATTGAAGTCTACACGAAAGATCAAAAGGAATAGGAGTTTCGTTATGGCAAAAGAATTGATCAAAGGAAATTACGCCGTTGTAAAAGCGGCAATTCTGGCGGGCGCCGAAACTTATTTCGGATACCCAATAACCCCGGCTTCTGAAATTGCCGAAGGAGCCGCTCTCTATTTCCCGAAACTCAACAGGGTTTTCCTACAAGCGGAAAGCGAAGTCGCCTCTATAAATATGCTCTATGGATCGGGAGGAGCCGGAGTTCGAACTATGACTGCCAGTTCCGGTCCCGGAATAAGCCTTATGCAGGAAGGTATTTCTTACGCGGTTGGATCTGAAGTGCCGTGTTTGATAGTCAACGTGCAAAGAGCCGGACCTGGACTCGGCAACATAGCGCCCGAACAGGCTGACTACAACCAATCCGTAAAAGGCGGTGGACACGGGTCTTACAAGCTTATTGTCCTCGCTCCGAATTCAGCCCAGGAGATGTGCGACCTGACTATAAAAGGGCTTGAACTCTCTGATAAATACAGAACTCCCGTGGTTCTTTTATCCGACGCGTTTATCGGTCAAATGATGGAGCCTGTCGATTTCCCGGATCCATTGCCTCAAAAAGATCAGCCCAAAAAGCCATGGGCTACTCATGGGACTAAAGAAACCATGAGGAGCATAATAAATTCAATATACTTGGAACCTTTGGAAATGGAAGATCACATCAATAGGCTCCTCTCCAAGTTCAAGAAAATTCAAGAAAACGAAACCATGCATGAAGAATACATGGTTCAAGACGCTGAAATACTCCTTGTCGGTTACGGCATAACTTCAAGAGTTCTCATGGAAGTGGTTGAAATCGCTCGAAAAGAAGGAATAAAAGCGGGCCTTTTCAGGCCTATCACTCTTTGGCCGTTCCCAAATAAAAGACTTGTCGAATTGGCAGAAAAAACAAGAGACATCCTTGTCGTCGAAATGTCGGATGGACAGCTATTCGAAGATGTCAAACTTCAGGCAAACTGCAAAAAAGGGATTCACTCATACACGAGAATGGGCGGCATAGTTCCGACGTCGACTGAAATTCTCCAAAAGGTTAAAAAAATTATGGGGAGGAATTGATGCAGAAAGTTTACAGAAAACCCAAAGGATTTTACGATGATTTTTTCAGAAACCCGAGCCCCGACAAAAAAACGACACATTACTGTCCGGGATGCGGACACGGAATCGTTCACAAATATATAGCTGAAGCGATCGAAGATTTCAACATTGGCGAAAAAACAGTTTGGGTCAGCCCTGTGGGATGCAGTGTTTTCGGTTATTATTATTTCGACTGCGGTCACCAGCAGGCTGCCCACGGCAGAGCGCCGGCAGTGGCTACAGGAATAAAAAGATCCAAACCCGAATCTATTGTCATAAGCTATCAGGGAGACGGAGACCTCGCGGCTATAGGCGGAAACGAGATACTGCACGCCGCCAACAGAGGAGAAAGCATAACGGTCTTTTTTGTCAACAACAGCATCTATGGAATGACCGGCGGACAAATGGCTCCGACGACTCTCATCGGGCAAAAAACCACCACTTCACCTTACGGCAGAAATGCATTCAACGAAGGGCATCCTCTCAAGATGTCTGAAATCCTATCTCAACTTGAGAGTCCTGTGTATGTCGAACGAGTGAGTCTGCACGACACCGCCCATAGAAACAAAGCGAGGCAAGCGATAAGGAAAGCCCTGCAGATACAGATTGAAAACAAAGGTTTTTCATTTGTCGAAATACTATCCATGTGTCCATCCGGCTGGAAGGTTTCTCCTGTCGATGCCCTAAAATGGATAAAAGAAAACCAACTCCCTTATTTTCCCGTAGGCGTTTACAAAGATGTCTATTCTGAAAGAAAAACAAAAGAAATCACCAAGCGAGTTTGGGACAAGGAAAAAATTGTACAAGCTCTCGATCTCGACCGGAGGATTGAGTCTTACCCGAGGTCAAAACCGAAAAAGGAAATATTCGAAGAACCCAAAGTCAAAATAGCCGGTTTCGGAGGCCAGGGAATACTCATGCTTGGACTTCTTCTTGCAGAATCCGCAATGCTCACTGGAAAAGAAGCGACATGGATTCCTTCTTACGGACCCGAGATGAGAGGCGGAACAGCTAATTGTCACGTGGTCATAAAAAACGGTAAAATATCAAATCCGAGTGTCGACAAACCCGATATCTTGATTGCGATGAACCAACCTTCTCTTGAAAGGTTTGAGAAAGAAGTGTCAGACCAAGGGCTGATAATAATAGACACAACATTGGTCAAAAAAGGAGTCTCGAGAAAAGACGTACAAGTCTTCGCACAGCCTTTTGCAGACATAGCCGACAAAGAACTAAAAAACACAAAAGTCACAAATACGCTGATCCTCGGAGCTTTGATTGGTTTGACCGGGATGATTGACAAAAAGGCGATATTCGACGCTTTCAAAAAACACATCACGAGAGAAAACCTGATCGAAGTCAACAAAAAGGCAATAGACAAAGGAATAAGTTTGGTCAAATGACCTTTTGAGGACACATTCATTTCTGGAGGGACGTAATGGTCAGAACAATGGAAGAACTTGTAAAAAAGTCGCTTTCAACTGGGAAAAAGCGGTTGGCGGTAGCCTGCGCTGAAGATGAAAACATACTCAGAGCTGTCGCTGAATCCGTTGAAATTGGCCTTACTTCCCCCGTTCTTTTCGGAGACAAGAAGAAAATACTATATTTGCTCGAAGAATACGGTTTTGACCCCGATAATTTAGAAATAGTGAATGCTCTCGATCAAAACCAAGCCGCAAGGGATGCGGTCAGATCTGTCAGCTCCGGCGAAAACGATTTTCTGATGAAAGGTTTGCTCTCCACTTCGCTGTTTTTAAAAGCGGTCCTAGACAAAGAAATTGGATTGAGGTCGACCGGGCTCCTCTCTCATGCCGCCATTCTCTCTCTCCCTTCATACCACAAACTTCTGATCATCACAGACGGAGGAATGAATGAACACCCAGACCTGTCGACGAAAATTAAAATTTTAGAAAACTCACTTTTTCTGTGCGGCAAATTGGATATAGAATCTCCAAAAATTGCCGTTCTCGCCGGGGTGGAAACAATTTCAGAAAAACAACCTGAGACCCTCGACGCCGCTCAGATGAGCAAGATGAATTCTTCAGGACAGATAAAAAATTGCGTCGTCGACGGACCTCTGGCGATCGACGTAGCCGTTTCTGAAAAATCGGCGAATCATAAAGGCATTAAATCTCCAATCGCAGGTGACTCTGATGTCCTTCTCGTGCCTTCGATGGCGGCTGGCAACATGCTCGCAAAATCACTTATATACTTCGCAGGAGCCAAAGCAGCCGGTTCGATATTGGGAACCTCCAAGCCGGTCGTAATGCTTTCAAGATCCGACGAACCCGAGACAAAACTAAATTCAATCGCCCTGGGAGCTTTACTGTCGTGAAATCAGGCAAATTTATAATGCGTGTTGATTTTGGGACTGGGTTGACCGATAATCAAACCTTTTATAAAAACGGGTGAACTTCCAATGAAAAACGAAGCAGCGGAAAATATTTTGACATTCAAAAAAGGCGACCTGATATTCAGCGAAGGCGAAATCGGCAGCGAAATGTATTTGATAAAATCCGGCGAAGTAAGAATATACAAGCACACTGGAAGAGTTCAGCACACTCTCGCGATTTTAAAAGAAGGGAATTTTTTCGGTGAAATGGCTATACTCGACCAGTCCCCCAGATCGGCGGCGGCTGAAGCTTATACCGATGTCGAATTGATAATTTTCGACAAAGAAGCTTTCGTCTCGCATATAAGAAAGAATCCATTCATAGAATTTGTCGTAAACGAGCTTATTTCAAGATTGAGAACAACATCAAACCAGTTCAAACTCTTGGCGATACCGGACGATGAACTGCGATTCGCGACCGTTCTATTGAACAAAGCCCAGAGTTTTGCGGAAAAAAAGGATGAAAACAGCGTCGTTCAAATAGATATCGACGCCAAGACAATAGCCGCGGGGGTAGGAATAAAAGATACTTTGGCGAAAAAAATCATCGAAAACCTCAAGGAATCCGAAGTGATAAAACTCGAGGGTGAAAAGATGCTTGTCGACACCGAAAAGTTGAAGGAATTCATAAGATACATAAAACTCAAGACGAGATTTGAAAGCGAAAATTAACCGTGAATAAGTGTATTTTTGCAATTCTTCTGGGGTTGACACTGCAATCCTGCAGTAAAGACCCACTTGAGCCTTATCCTAAACCTTTTGCGTCTTTAAAAGTCACACCTGAAAGCGCATACATTTCAAGCGCTGAATTCACGGTTGACGCATCAGGAAGTTTTTGCGCCGGGTTGTCCTCAGACAATTTATGGGCTAGAGTGAGCTGGGATTTTTTCTTCGGGCAGGATTCAAGCATCTGGTGCAACTGGACAGGGTTACAAGCGATTTTAAACTCTCCTCCAACAGTTGTATATAACCTCGACACAAATCAAACTTTTCCCCTGCTCAAGGTTATCTCTCTCGAAATAGCAAATCCCGACGGAATTTCCGATACAGCGTTTGACACTATAACCATCCTCAGGGATTGACTTTATGGACAAAATCAAAGTTGGCGGGCAGGCGATTTTAGAAGGCGTTATGATGATTACACCAAAAAGCTGGGGGCTCGCTGTACGTCAGGAAAACGGTGAAATAATCACTAAGAGTTGGAAAAGAAAATCAGCACTCGACAAAAATTCTTTCGCAAGGCTTCCGGTCATAAGAGGTTTCATAGTCCTTTTTGAGACCCTACTGCTCGGGTACAGAGCTCTTGATCTTTCTTCTCAGCTTCTTATGAAAGATCAAAAAAAATCTTGGAAAGACGATTTTATAATGTTTTTTTCTCTGGCCTTCGCTCTTTTGTTTTTTTTCAGTTTACCTCTGATAATAACAAAATACTCGTTTCCTAATATTTACAAAGACAATCAATTCCTTCTCAACCTCATCGTCGGATCATTAAGGCTTGTATTCTTTATACTCTACGTGGCGGGAATCTCTTTTTTAAAAGACGTCAAAAGAGTTTTTCA
The DNA here is from genome assembly GCA_016926475.1 of candidate division WOR-3 bacterium. Taxonomy (NCBI): domain Bacteria; kingdom Pseudomonadati; phylum Caldifarciminota; species Caldifarciminota bacterium. Next base: position 25,376 of record JAFGON010000060.1, read on the forward strand.
GTATCACGGAGCGGAGCACAAAGCGATTTATTGTTATGAATCAGGGCAGGAGTTGACCCCTGAAAACGCGATAAAATTCGGCAAAGAACACCCTCGATGCGGAACGAGTTTGATACTTGTAACAGTCGTTTTCGCAATTATTTTCAGCGCTATCTTCGACACGTTTATTTTCAATATCTTCTCTCTGTCCAACACTCCTCTCATCCGAACTGCGGTTCATGTTTTGTATATTCCTTTCATAGCTGGATTAGCTTATGAATTCAATCGATTCGGATCAAACCACATGAACAACCCCTTTTTCAAAATTCTCGTTTTTCCGGGTTTGATAATGCAAAAACTGACGACAAAAACCCCGGACATCGAACAGATGGAAGTCAGCATTGACGCGCTCAAAGCTTCCATCGAGGAGCATGGCGATGCAGTTTGAACAGGTCGATTTAACTGGCTTCATCGAAAAGTACAAAACGAAACATAGATCTATCACCCAGGAGATTTCCGACCCTCTTGTTTTCCAAGACCAGAAGAAATATTTGAAACTTCTTCGAGAAAAATCTGAAATAGATCCGATTATCGAACTTGACCATGAGATCGAGATATTAAAAAACAAGTTAATCGATATAGAGTCTGTTATCTCTACTGAGGATGAACCGGAAATGGTCGAATTGGCGGAAAATGAAAAGTTCGAAATAGAACAAGCTATAAAACAAAAAAACGAAAAAATGGCTCTTTACCTGCTACCAAAAGATCCTCTCGATTCAAAAAACATCATTGTTGAAATTAGACCCGCCGCCGGCGGCGAGGAAGCAGCCCTTTTTGCCCAGGACATGTTCAGGATGTATCAGAGGTATTCAGAATTGAATTTTTGGAAATTTGACCTAATCGACATGAACAAAACTGAGCTTGGGGGCATAAAAGAGTGTGTCTTTTCAATCACGGGTAAAAATGTCTTTAAAAAGATGAGGTTTGAATCGGGCGTACACAGGGTTCAAAGAGTTCCAGCGACCGAATCAGGCGGTAGGATCCACACCTCGACTATCACCATCGCGATACTTCCCGAACCAGAAGAAGTCGATATCCAGATTGACCCAAAAGATATCAAGATGGATTTTTTTCATTCCTCCGGTCCCGGGGGGCAAAACGTCAACAAGCTTTCAACAGCCGTCAGACTCACGTATATCCCCACCGGTTTGGCGGTTGTCTGCCAAGACGAAAGAAGCCAACTCAAAAATAGGGAAAAAGCTTATAAAGTCCTAAAAGCCAGGCTATACGATTCAAAGTTAAAAGAGGAGACCGCCAAAATTTCAAACCAAAGAAAATCGCAGGTCGGCACAGGAGACAGGAGCGAGAGAATAAGGACTTACAATTACCCACAGAAAAGGGTGACGGATCACAGAATAAACTTTTCTATACACAGATTAGAAGAAATTCTCGACGGCAATTTGGATTTGATCGTTTCCCCTCTGATTCAGAACGAATTCAAAAATAGAATAATTGCCTCGGGCTTATAGTTTTATGAAGACAATATCAGAGCTGTTGGAAAACGGCTCGGTAAAATTGGAGAATTCAGGTGTAGAGCCCCCTTTTGACGAGGCGGTATTTCTTTTGTCAAAAGTTTTAAAGACGAAACCGGATATACTCCTGGAAAGAAAGAATACTTTTGTAAAACCCGAAAATATTATTCTATACTGCGAATATATCGAAAAAAGAGCAAAAAGAATTCCGAGACAATACATCGCAGGAGAGGACAATTTCATGGGCTTGAGAATTCTTTTAGGCCCTGGTGTTTTTATACCACGACCGGAGACCGAGCTACTAGCCCAAAAAGCTGAAACAATCCTGAGAAACCGCAAGGGGAAAGTAATCGATTGTTTTTCAGGATCAGGGATTCTATCACTGTATCTCGCTTCCCGCTTGCCGGAAATTGATGTAATATCCGTTGAGAAATCACAGGACGCAATAGATTGGCAGAAAAAAAACATCTCCCTTTATGCGGACTGTTCAGGTAGAATATCAATAATCAGAACTGACATACTGCTCTCTTTTAAAAAAAACGAGTCCCTAATTGCCATAATTGCCAATCCTCCTTACATCCCTTCACAATCTATAGCGGATCTGGACCCGGAAGTCAGAATGCATGAGCCCAGAGAAGCTCTTGACGGAGGTGAAAACGGCTTAGACGTTTTTGGGAGGTTTGTCAGACAATCAAGTGAAATACTCCCAAAGGGCTCTTTTCTGATCTCGGAAATAGGTTTCGGTCAATACAACCAGGCCTACGGAATACTGAAGGGATCGGGTTTTAATTCCATCAATTTCGAAAAAGACCTTTCGGGAATAAAAAGAATGGTTATAGCCCAAAAATGAATTTTAACAGAGACAGACATGGATTTTGAGCTCGTCAGAATATTGGCCAATCCGAAAAAAGACTACAAAAAAGTTATTGAACAGATAAAATCATTTTTTCTGAGGGCAAACGTCAAAACCGTCTTCGGTGAAACCCCCCGTGCAGGTGAAGATCTCGTCATATCTCTTGGAGGGGACGGGACTATGCTGAAGGCGGCAAGATCAGTTATAGATAAAGACGTCCCTATTCTCGGCATCAACCTGGGAAATTTAGGTTTTCTTGCCGACATAAAAGCTGAAGACACTGAAAATTCA
>JAFGON010000061.1 GCA_016926475.1 candidate division WOR-3 bacterium
AATTTTTTTCATCTTTCAATTTTATCTCATTAAACGAATTTAATCCATGCTTCAGGCAGTATTTTTTTAGCCCGTCGAAAATAACTTTTGGAGAATCCGGATCGGAAAACAAAGCTGTGCCCACGGATATCGCGTCTGCTCCGGCCAAAAAAAACTCTACGGCGTCTTTGTAATCAACTATTCCGCCTCCGCCTATTATCGGAAGTGAGGTCAACTTCCGCAGGGAGTAAACCGCGAAAAGAGCGAGCGGTTTTATAGCCGGTCCGCTCAAACCGCCGGTTTTGTTGCCAAGAGCAAACCTCCTTTTGGCGGCGTCAAACACAAGAGCGGGATAGGTATTGACAAAAGAGAACGCGTCAACGCCGATTTTTTCAGCCTCGACAGCTATAGTTTCCCATGCGTCTCCGTGCGGGGACAATTTCAGTATCAAAGGTTTTTCGGTAGCTTTTCTGACGGATTCGACGAGCTTTTGAGCGGAAAGGGGGTCTTTTCCGAAACTAATTCCGCCCTTTTTGACGTTCGGACAGCTTATGTTCACTTCAAAACCAGAGATATTTCCGAACTCCGACAGGGCTTTTATCACTCCCACGTAATCTTCGATTTCCTCGCCAGCTACGTTTATGACTATCTTCGCGGGAAAATTTTCAAGACTCGGCATTATTTCTTTAATAAAAACTTCAAGTCCCGGGTTGGCAAGTCCTATTGAATTTATAAGTCCTTGTGCTGAGAAAGCGAGTCTTGGAGGGGGGTTGCCAGAACGGGGATTGATTGTGACTGCTTTCGTCACCACAGCACCCACAAAAGAAAAATCCGTCAAACCCAGAAGTTCGATTCCGTTCCCTGCTGTTCCAGATGCGAGAAAAACAGGAGGTTTGAAATCTACTCCTTTCAACTTGAAAATCTGTTCGATCAAACCAAATCCTCTAATTTGAAGACAGGTCCATCGGAACAAACTTTTTTGGAGTTTTTAAGAAGGCTTGTTGTGCACCCTGCACATGCTCCTATACCGCAGACCATTAATGCTTCAAGGCAAAAAAAAGCGTTTTCAACTTTTTTGTCTCTGCAGATCTGAACTACTTTTCTCAGCATCGCTTCAGGTCCGCACGCGAAAACCGCTTCACCCTGTTCGTAAAACTTTTCGAAGTAGTCCGTGACGACTCCCTTTTCACCCAAGCTCCCATCCTCCGTTACGACATAGGTCCTATCCGGTGGCAAGCCGTAACCCGGAGACGAATTGACATTTCTCGCGCCGACAAGGTATCTTGTTTTCAAAGAAGTCTTTTCGAACACCGCCAGGGGAGCTGACCCTATTCCTCCACCTAGAGCGAAAATCGCCTTGACATCTTGAACTTTGAAACCGTTTCCGAGTGGGCCAGTCAAATCAGCTTTCTGACCGACTTGCATGTCTGTCAAGGATTTTGTGAAACCGCCTTTTCTCTCGACGAGAAAATCCACACTTTCACCCGAAAATGTGTGAACCGAAAAAGGGTGACGGAATTCGAAACCTTCACTGATTTTCACCATAAAAAAATGACCAGGAATCAGTTCCAAAGAATTTTGAAATTCAAACGAAAGATGCCAGATTCTTTCTGCGACCCTGTCATTCTTCTTGAGTCGTGCTCGTATCCGCATACAAAAGTTTGTTATACGCGTATTGGGAATATTCGGTTGACGGAAACAACTCTATTACGAGTCTGAATATCGAATCCGCTTTGACATTTTCACCCTTGTCGCCGAGAATGTTGGCGTACAGGAGAAGGGCTTTCGGGTAATATTCGGATTCGGAATAATTGTCAATGACTTGCAGAAGTTTTTGCTCCCCCAGGACTGTGTTTTTAAGTTCGAATGTGTAGAGTTCGGCGAGAAGAAATTCAATGGTGTCTCTTCCCTGGAAGGACATTGTTTCAACCTGCGACTCGTAGATGAAAATCCTGTCGAGAGAAGCCGCCCTTCTCATAGCCATGGCGGCGGTGATATCGTCGGGGTTGGACATTCGCGATTCATCGAAGAATTCTTTTGCTTTTTTGAAGTCGGAAAGGTTTTCTTCGTAAATCTCTCCAGCAAGGTAGAGAGCTTTTGCGGCTTCAGTAGTTCGGGGGTAAGTTTTGACAATCTCATCGCAAATGGACAACGCTTCCTGAAAGTTATTTTTCTCCCTCAGACAATGAGCAATTTCTATAGCGACTTCGGCGTCTTTTGTCCCGGGACCCATCTTTGCCCTGAGGGCGCGAAGTACATCTATTGCCTCGTCGAGCCTGCCCAAATATCTCAGGGCCTGCGCGAATCTGAGGTTCGTCTTAAGGTAGAGAGAAAAATTCTTCTCATCTACGACTTCGTGAATTTCTTCCTGCAGGTCGAGAAGATTTATCCAGTCTTCGTTCTGAAAATATATCTCGGACTCTTCGAGTAAAACGAGAATGTAAAAAGAACTTCTAGTAAACTTTTCCTTGAACTCGCCGATCTTGCTCAGAGCGATGTTGTACTCTTCGGAAAGAACATACACCTTGATTTCATTAAAAAGAGCTTCCGGCATCACTCCTTTATCTTCTGTCATATAAGCTTTGACAAACTGCCCGAGGGCGATTTCATATTCGCCTTTAAGGGTGTATGCAACGCCTGAATTCAAGTAAGCTCTCGGGGTAAAAGGGCTTGCCGGATAATACTGGTAGATCTCCTCGAATTTCTTGATTGCCAGCTGGTATTCGCCTTTCAAAAGAAACGAATTCCCCATCATGAAAAGCGCGTCATCCACAAAAGGGCTCGAAGAATAGTATTTAACTATTTTCCCGCACCTTATAATCGCCGAATCTAGTTCGATTATCCCCACCAACAAAGTATCCCTGCCGGCAAGAGCGGCTTCTCTGCGCATTTTCAGAGCCGTGTTGTAGTATTTTTTCGCGTTGTAGTATGTGTTAAAATAAGCCCTGTATCCGCAGGAAAACATAAGCGCTGAAAGAAGCAGGACAAACGGGAAGTTTTTTATTCTTTCCTTAATTCCATTCCCCTTATAAAATCGAGTTTGGCGTTATCTCTGTCGCCCAGTTTCTCACCGCAAATCCCTCTGTTGGTGTAGGCGTCGGCGTAATACGGGTCTATTGCCAGCGCCCTCGTGAAAATATTTTTTGCCTCTGTATAGAAACCGCTCTCCATCAGAGTGACCCCATAGTTGTAATAGAGCCAGAAAGATGTGCTGTCGAAAGCAGTAGCTTCTGCAAAGCACTTCATAGCTTCCTGGTCATCGCCTACAAAAATTTTGAGAAGAGCGCAGTTGTAGAGAGTTGAAGATTTTACCTCGGGTGACGTGTCTTCGAGGGCGTAGTCAAAATATGTCTCAATTTCACCACTGTTGAAGATAATCTCCTGTGAATCGAGGGACACCAGCATGGAAGTACCGAGCATGTAATATTCGGCGGGTTTCAAAGTCGGGTATTTCTTGAGGAAGTCGGTCACCTGGAGAAAATCGCCCGACCTGAAAAGAGCAAGAGAGAGATTGCTCCTCGCCTCTTCGTAAAGGCTGTCTGTCTGCAGGGCTTGCCTGAAATAAGCGGCGGCTTCCAGCAAACTGTCGCTATGGAGTTTTGAAACACCCGCCAGATTGAGGTAGTAAGGTTTTTCGGAAGAAAAGGATGCCGCTTTTTCGAAACATCTCGCGGCATCGTCGTATTTATTTTCTCTCAAAAATTGAAAACCGGCCCCGGAATATACGTCTTGAAAAGAAACACCCATTTTTTCAGCTTCACAGACCGCTTCTTCTTCTTCTATTCCAAGGTAGAAAGCCGTGTCTGCCTGCAAAGCCGACTGGACGTTTTTACCACATCTGTGAAGGACAAGCGCGTATCTCAACCTCACCAAAGCGTCGGAGGGTTTCTTTTGAACTTCGTTCTCCATGACAGAAATAGCCTCGGGAAGTCTGTTTTCTTTGAGCAAACCGAGGCTTTTATCCCAGTAACCGGAAAAACTCATACAGCCGGCAATAAATATCAGTAAAATTGTATTGAGCTTTTTCATACCGTCAGTTCATCAATTCCTGAGCTCTTCTGAGGTCTTCCTGCGCCTTTTCCCTCATGCCGAGATTGTTGTAGCAGTCGGCTCTTAGGTTCAGGTATTTCGCGTCCTCCTTTATGTCGAGGGCGAGCGTCAACGCGTCGACGGCTTCCTGGTATTTTTCGAGCTTGTTGTAGCTCAAACCGAGGTTATAAAGAAGTTTATCTTTGTTTGGGTCCGCGTCGTCGATTCCTTCGAGCGCTTCGTTGATGACGGGGATAGCTTCTTCATACCTCTCTAAGTTGACCAGGCATATCCCCCTGTAAAGTGCAATTTCACTTTTTCTCGAACTTGGATCAAGCTCAGCAGACTTCGCAAAAGCCTTTTCCGCCATGTCCATGTTTAAAGTTCTGCCCTCAATGTCTCCCTCGGATCCGAGTTTGTTGGCGTTTTGGATGTGGGAAAGCCCGAGATAGTAATTCAGGCTCGCAGAAGTGTCGAGGTGGACTCGCGCGCTCTGAAAGGTTGAAATCGCTTTCTCGTAGTCGTTGACTTCCGTCATGTAATAAATCCCGAGGTTTCTTATTGCGGGAAAATTGACGGGATCCATGGACAGAGCCAGATCGTAATACCTCATCATGGAATCAAATTGTTTTGTTTCTTTGAAAATCGAGCCCAGTATCGCGTATGGGGTCGCCGAATCCGGTTCCATCTGAATGCTGTATTTCAGGTAAGAAGCGGCTTCTTCGTATTTTTTCTCGCCGAGGGACTGAACCCCTCCAGCCAGGAAAACTTGGTAAAAATTCCAGGCGTCTATGCCTTCGCCTTTACCTCTTTTTGTTATTTCTTCAACGGCGAGGCCTCTTTGTACGGCTTTGTCGAGATAAGAGCAAGCCGTCGAATATTCCTGTTTTTCGACATAGGCAACACCTGTCCAATAATAAGGCTCTGGGTTGTTCGGCTCCATAGCTATAGCAGCTTCGCCTTCTCTTATCGCCTCGGGTATCCTCTTTTGCTGAAGATAAACCTTCAAAGCAGTCAATCCGCTGCTTTCGCAAGCAAAAGACCCCAAAACCAACACAGCCATGACCGCTCCCAATAATGCCTTTTTCATATAATCTCCTTTCCTTTGGACTCAATACTTTTTTCAAAATAAACATGTAAATATACCACAAGCCCTTCTTTCACTCCAGAGCCGGTTTTAAAAAAAGAATTTCTTTATTTTTTGCATCAAGTTCTTTTTAGCAGAATCTACACCTTCACCATCGTGACCGTATTGATACTGGTAATAGTACCTGTAATAATATCCATACCCGTATTTTCCCGTCATGTCAACGCTGTTGAATACCGCCCCTTTTATCTCGGCTTCGATGTTGCGAAGCGATTTAATAGCCGCTTTTGCCGCTTCCCTATCCGTCTTTTCGGCTCTGACGACAAGTACCGTTCCTTCAGTTTTTTTAGACAGTATGACGGCGTCGGTGACGGCGAGTATCGGGGGGGAATCAAACACAATGAAGTCGAAATTTTCCAGGCCTTTCTCTATTAGAAAGTTCATTTTCTCCGAAGCAATGACCTCAGAGGGGTTAGGCGGAATAGTGCCGCATGGAATTAGGGACAAATTTTCTACTTCGGTGGGTTTGAGCACCTCTTCAATTTTGGTTAATTCAAAAAGATAATCGACCAAACCCGGCGTTCTGTCTGCTGAAAAGACGTTGTGAAGAACCGGTCTTCTCATATCTGTGTCGACGAGAACTGTTTTTATGCCCTGCTGGGCGAAAGTCACGGCTATATTTGCGGCGGTTGTAGATTTCCCCTCTTTAGGCAGGGCGCTCGCGACTGTTATAGACCTGAGTTTTTTGTCTATGGAGCTGAACATCAGGTTTGTCCTTATCGTCCTGTAAGCTTCAGATACAGGAGACTTAGGAGAAACATGAACGACCAGGGAGTTTTGAATCGATTTTTCGGTTGACAAAACATTGTGGGAATCTGTACTTTTGGGTTCTGATATCGTTGGGATCATTCCGAGAAGTTTTATTTTAAGGGAAGTCTCGATTTCGTCTGGGTATCTGAGTGTCGTGTCGAGCTTGTCCAGGACAAACGCCAAAGAAAAACCTATGACAATGCCTATAAAACCCGCTATTATTACGTTTTTTTTCCTTTTTGAACTGATGGGTCTCATCGGAGTCATTGCGCTGTCGACAAGAGATATCTTACCGGCTTGCGTGGCTTCTGAGATTTTAGCCTCTTGCAGTTTTTGCAGGAGGAGAGTGTAAGTCTGCTTTTCGACTTCGACCATTCTATAGACTCTTTCAAATTCAGCTATTTCCGACGGAAGGCTGTCAAGTTCGGACTGGATTGTCAAAATCGTCCTGTTTAGCGCTTCGAACTTGGCTCTGTATGATGCGAGTTCCACCTCCGTAATGACATAGTCCTGGATTACGGAAGACCAAACAGGGTCTACAGGACCCGCTCCGTATGTCTCCATCATTGATTGAGTTTCCGAAGCTATCTGTCTTTTCAGATATTCAATCACCGAATCGAGATGCCTGACCGACGGATGGTTTTCTGTGTATTTCCCGAGAAGTTCGGATTTTTGTATTTCATAGTTGTTTATCTGCTCTTGTATGGAGCGAAGAGTAGGGTTCAGACTAAGTTCGGGTATGGTCTGTGACTGCCCGTACAAAGAAATGGCGCCTTCACCTTCGAGTTGTCTTTTCAAAGTGGAGATCTTTTCTTCTAAAACGCGGACTTCGACCATCGTGTTGACGCGCATTTTGATTAGTTCGGAGAGCTGCTGTTCAACTCTCGTCTTCTCGGTCTGGGCTGTCAGCCATCCGTATTTTTCCTGGAGGTTTTTAAGTTTTCTCTCCGCGTTTTCAAGACTGCTGCTTGTTATGAGAAGCTGGCTTTCTATGAACTCCCTTACGTTTTTTGCGACCTGCCTGCCGCTTTGAATGTCGTATTCTACCATCGCTTCCGCGAAAGAGTTCGCGAGTTTTCTCGCTTCGACTGGATCTGGATGCCGGACTGTTATCATGAGCATGTTGGTCTCTTCGACGTTGGAGATGAAGACAAGTCCTCTCATCACGTTTGCCATCAGGTTGACGGGTATTAAATGAACATGAACGGTTCCTGTGTCGCCCTCAGAGGCGTCGATACGAAAAGCGGCTTTATCCGTTTTCACCGTGTCACCCAAAGAAAAATCGCTTTCTGTCTCGGCGCCAGAGACGACATCAGTGCATTTAACAACCATACCTCCGTCGGGAGTAATTTTGATCGACAAAGATTCGGGCTGAACCACATCAAAAAGCCAAAAGATTTCTATTGAAACGCCTCCGGGGTTCTTAAAACCGGTCGTGTAATAGACGAAATTCTTGTTTAGTTTTCTGACGACCCTTTCTGCCACTGTCCTGGAACTCAAAAGAGCTATTTTGTCGCTTATGGGGTTGACGTTGTAGTTGTAACCGGGAAACATGTTCCCCCACAACCCAATGTTTTCGGTGGCGGCAGACATTTCATAGTCAATTTTCAATGTCGCCGTGGCGCTGTAGACATCCATCGCGCCGGTCGCAGAATATATAGAAACCAAAAGGGACACGAAAAAAACGACGAATATCAACCACCTGTATCTTATGGCAGATTTTACAATAGCGTTGTCGAACAAGTTCAATTGTTCTGAAGTGTTTTCAGAGTTCTCGTTGATTTCAGGCATAAATCCCTTATTGAGTGAGTTTGTAAAGAGTTATCAAAAAAGTCAATGTTGTCATTATCGTCCCCCACTCGCCCCAAGAAGGCCACCATACCTTTGGAACGTATATGACATCTCCGGATTGAAGTTCAATGTCACCTTCTGTCCCGGACATCGACATGCAGGTTTTCAGATTAAGGGGAATCTCTTCGCCGTCTCTGAACAGTTCCGCTCTCGCCAAATCGGCTCTCTGAGCGGGTCCTCCTGACAACGCGAGAAGCCTTGATGCGGTGACAGAGCCTTCGACTTCAAAGACTCCCGGTGATTTTACTTCCCCTAAAATAGTGACTTTCCATATAGGTATCACCAACACAGTTGGGTCTCTGTAGAGGTCTTTAAGACGAAAGGATATCTCGTGCTGGGCTTCTTCTATCGTCAGTCCTTCAACGCTTATTCTTCCCACAACCGGGAGAATTATCGTTCCATCGTTTTGAATCGTGTATGTGTTTTCCCGGTCTTGAGATTCCTCGGCCATAATTATGACTTTTATTCCGTCTCCCGGGGCAAAGACATTTGAAAGAGAAAAAATGAGCAACAAAGAAAAGGCGTTCATCTCAGAAACTTGTAGAACAGGTAGGCAAAAACCGAGATCACCGCTCCTGCCGCCATCAGTTTGTAAACCAGATTTTTCTTGAATTGGACATGCACAGAGAATATAACCGACACCAAGGTCAAAAACAATCCTGCCTTAACAGCAAGCCGGACGAAAGGGAACACAGACCTCGGTATGACATCAATAAAAAAAACAGAACCGACAAAGAAAACAATCAACAGGATAAAAGGCAGAAGCACACCTACGGGAAATTTGCTGAAAAAACCCGCTTCTTCGTAGTTTGCCGTTTTAAAATTATTTTTAGGCAGAAAAACCCCTCCGTTAATCACAGCTAAAAAAACCTAACACGTTGCATTATTTCAAGAGTTCATTATAATATACCGTTGATCCGTTTACCATAAAAAAAAATCAAAGGAGATAAGAAGTCATGAGTGAAATAAAAGCCATTTCAGAAGAAATCAAGGAAAACAGGCATTTCATAGACACAATTATCGGGTCTATCAAAAAAAGGATTGTCGGTCAGGAAAAAATGATCAACAGGATTCTCGTGTGTCTTTTAGCGGACGGTCACCTGCTTATCGAGGGAGTGCCAGGTCTGGCCAAAACACTCACTATTTCGACTTTGGCTCAATCCCTGAGGTCTGTTTTTCACAGGATTCAATTCACCCCTGACCTTTTACCCGCCGACATCATAGGAACTCTCGTCTACAACCCCAAGGAAGGCACGTTTTCAACCAAAAAAGGCCCCGTTTTCGCCCAGATCATCCTCGCGGATGAAATCAACAGAGCTCCCGCCAAAGTTCAAAGCGCTTTACTCGAAGCCATGCAGGAAAGGCAGGTGACCATAGGCGAAACTACTTTCCCTCTACCCAAACCTTTTCTTGTAATGGCGACTCAAAACCCCATCGAGCAGGAGGGGACATACCCTCTTCCAGAGGCGCAAATCGACAGATTTATGCTCAAGATAAATTTAGACTATCCGAACCCGGAAGAAGAACTGACCATTCTCGACAGGATGACGAGACCTGATGAGATAGAAATTCAACCAGTCGTTGAAACCGAGACAATTCTGAATTTGATGGAACTCACAAAAAACGTTTACGTAGAAAAATCGATTAAAGAATACGTAGTCAGGATTGTCGCCGCATCGAGATGGCCGACAAAATACAAACTCAATGAACTCAACGGGCTCATATCCTACGGAGCTTCACCCAGAGCTTCCATATACATGATAAAAGCCGCCAAAGCACTCGCTCTTATCGAGGGCAGAGCTTATGTATCGGATTACGACATAAAAGAAATCGCCAAAGACATTCTCAGGCACAGAATTATAATAACCTACGAAGCTGAAGCGGAAAAAATCACAACAGACCATATAATCTCAACTATTCTCTCCAAAATACCGACACCATGAACAAGACACTCGAAAAAAGAATTTCGAAGAAAATAAGAGACATTGAGATCAGGACAAAAAAGCTTGTCGAGACGACGATAGGCGGCAAATACACAAGCGCTTTCAGGGGACTTGGAATTGAATTCAACAAGGTCAGAGAATACCAACCAGGCGACGACATCTCTTCCGTGGACTGGAATGTTACGGCGAGGACAGCTAACGACAGGCTCTACGTTAAAGAATTCATTGAAGAGAGGGAATTGCAGGTTTTCCTCGTAGTCGACACTTCGGCTTCTATGGTCTATTCTAGCCTCAAATCAAATGAAGACGACCAGGCGCCTTTGAAAATTGACATAGCCGCTGAAGTCGCGGCAGTTCTGGCTCTAAGCGCGATAAGTAACAACGACAAAGTCGGTCTTATGACCTTTTCAGGAGCAGTCCAGGAATATATTCCGCCGAGAAAAGGCAAAAAGCACGTCCTTCACATAATCAGGGATATTCTTTCCAACGCTAAAGCCTCCGGCCAGACAAAACTTTCATCGACTCTGGAAAATCTCTACGGGCTGATAAACACAAAAGCGATTATCTTCATAATTACAGATTTTATGCTTGGACAGGACGACAATTACTCAAAACCGCTGTCAATCCTCGCAAAAAAACACGATTGCATTGTGATCAGAATATCTGACCCTTACGAGGAAAATTTTCCAAACGTAGGTCTGGTCAACCTTATGGACCCTGAATCAGGAAAAGAAATACTCGTCGATTCCTCCTCAAATTCATTCCGCGGAGCCTTCAAAGCGAGAATCGAAGCCCAAAAGGATTACCACAGAAAAATTCTTAGCAGAACACAGGTAGATATCCTGGACCTCAGAACCGACAGAGATTACATCATAGCACTTCACAGTTTTTTCAAGCAACGCGTTAAAAAAAGATGATAATTTTTAAAACGCTTTTCTTAGTTCTGGTTTCTCAAACATGTTCCTTTGAAGCTTCAAAGGACAGTGTTGGCCTCGGTGAGCATTTTCAGATAAAAATCTCATGCCCCCATCCAAGGCAGTGTTCCACGGAAATTTCCAGGGACAGTTCTCTTTGGCACCCTTTTATTTTTAAAAATTCTCCAGAAAAATCTCTTCTGACGAGGGGAGAAGACAGTTTGACGACTGTTTACACCTTAACCGGAGCCATTTACTCCCAAGTGGATTCAGTCCAGATACAACTCCCGCCTGCGCTATTTTTAGACAAAGACACCTCATGGACGGACTCCCTGGGAATCATCCATGTGTTCATAACTACCAGCCTCACCGGACCAGACGACACTCTGCTTTCACCTTTGAGGCCTAGGCTCGATTTTCCTCCAAGACCCCCCGAACCTCTCTATAAAAAATTAATAGGTCTCACACTGAGGTTCTGGTACATACCTCTGATAATCATCGGGGTAACTGCTATAGCGATCCTCGCCTATTTCCTGATAAAAAAGTCAGCCAAAAAAAGATTCTATCCGAGATCGCCCAGCGAGACAGCCGCGATAGCATTATCCAGAATTTATAGAAAATATTTGAAAGAAGATTCTATTGTTTCCAAAGAATTCTACGAAGAACTGACCGATGTCTTCAAAGAGTATTCCGAAAGTGTATCGCCGATGAAGACCAAAAAAATGACCGTGAAGGAAATCAAGGACATTTTCCTGAAATCTTTTTACATTTCCAAAGAAGTTGAAAACTCACTGTGGTCTTTCAACAATTCGGCTGAATTGGCAAAATTTTCCAAACAGACATTTGACGCTCTCAAAGGCAAAGAAGATTTCAAAACTGTGACCGACTTCGTCAACATTTTCCCGATCTTCAAACGAAAAGAGGAAAATAATAAAAATGGGAAATAATAATGATTAGATTCTCGCATCCTGGGCTGCTCGTTTATGGAATACTATGTTTTTCAGAAATAATAAAACTGGGAAATAATAATGATTAGATTCTCGCATCCTGGGCTGCTCGTTTATGGAAAAAGCAAATCTTCGCAAAATTCCAAAAGAGGAATAGAGCTATGATTA
>JAFGON010000062.1 GCA_016926475.1 candidate division WOR-3 bacterium
TATCGCCGTCGAATCATCGTCTGTCCAGTATTGTGTCGCTATACCGACGAACTGGTCGCTCGTGCCGTATCTCGTGCAGGCTACAAAAGGCATTACTGTGTGGACGTCTCCAAGCAAAAAGAATCCCGCGCCTGACCAGTTTTGTCCTCCGTCGGAAGAAGTGTATTCCATGGATCTCGTTGTCGGATCGTCTATCGCGCCAGACTGATATACAACATGAATAAAGTTTGTCGGCCATGCATTGTATCTTGCTGATGATATTACCGGATAGTTGAAGTAGGCATCGGTGCCTATTGATAAAAATCCCTGAGAAGTGGTGAAATAATTGGTGTACCTGAAAACTCTTATTACATCGCCTGTCACGAAATTATATACGAGGTGAGCGTAAGGTCCGGGTCCAGCGCAGATATCGTATCCTCTCTCTGTTTTCTGAGTGCTTGTAATACTGCCGGTGGTCCAGTTGGCGCCTCCGTCTGCTGAAGCGGCTCTTCTAAGGCCGAAAGGTGAAGCGGCGATGTTGAAGACTACATAAATATGCGGGTTAGCCTCATCTGTTATATCCATTTCAACCCATTTGATGTCGTTGTAGGAAGTGAAATCATACCAATCAGATGTAGAGTTGTCGGCTTTTACTCTTCTGTAAGTTGCGTATGTGTCGCCTGAATGAGCATAGACGGTAACTTGATATATATAGGGATTTGCGTCGTTTGCCTGAATCCTCATGTCGTAGCTTATGACATCCACATCGGTAGGATAAAACCACAGCTCCCAGCCCCTTACCCATGTATAACCCATGTCAGTCGAGAGGTATGTCCAAATTGTATCGCTTGTCCCATGATCAGCGAGAAGAGAGACATAGACATATCCGTTGACATCATAATCGAAAGCCAGTTTTGTGTTGACATAGTTGATTGGGCAGGTGTTTGTGACTAAAAGATCGTCGCTCCACAAAGGGGCATAGGCTACAGGAGGTTGTGAAGAGCTGGTAATGGTTTCAATAACAGTGGAACGGACCCCGGGATTCTGGAGGTATATTTGATTGTCAATAGACCCGTCGTCAACTGAAAAGTTTTCGTTAATAACGGCTGGTTTTGAGTATGCTTGAACGATCTGAGCCTGTATAGCCACGGCAATAAAAATCGCAAAAGTAAAAAAGAACACAACTTTCTTCATGCTTTTCCTCCTTTTTAGTGCTATTTTTCCACCCATAGTAATTGTAAAACTAAATTCTTCAAAAACAATAAGTATCTTTTAAAACTTATATCATAGTGCCTTTTCATTATTTGGAGAAAATTAAAATTTTTTGAATCTAAATCGGGTTGAACTTGAAATTCAGCTGGATTTCGTGCAGAATGATTCTATGGGCTAAAACTCTACAATGGGGAGTTTTTTGTGATTTTTTTCAAATACCAGGCTGCCGGCAACGACTACATACTAATCGACCTTCAGGGGCAAAATGCCGATGGAATGGTGCTTGACGAGACCGCAAGAAAATTTTGCGAGAGAAAAAAAGGAATTGGAGCCGACGGTCTGCTTGTTCTAAAAAGCTATCAAGAGTGTGATTTTTTTCTGAGCATCTACAACAGCGACGGGTCATTGGCACAGATGTGCGGCAACGGCTTGCGCTCAGCGGTTCTTTATTTCTACAAGAGAATAAAAAGAAGAAATAGCTTAAAGGTCCTCACCGATTCAGGTGTTAAAAATTGCAACGTCATTGACTTTGACGGTAAAAACTCAGCGCTTGTAAAGGTCTCTATAGCAAAACCCGATTTTGATTTCTTTGAAAGAGAAAGATTTTTTCCTCTGATGTTGAATTGCCCGGAAAAAAAACTCTTTTACTGCGTGTCCGTGGGAAATCCTCACGCTGTAGCTTTGGTCGAAAATGCAGAAAAGGCGGACCTCATCTCGCTTCACGACTGTGTCATGGAAAAAAAATATTTTCCGGACGGAATAAATGTTTCAGTTGTACAAACCATTGACAAAAATCTTTTTTTTCAGAGGGTTTTTGAGAGAGGAGCAGGCGAGACGCTTTCATGCGGAACCGGAGCGGCGGCTGCATACGCAGTTCTCAGAAAACTTGGGAAAATTGAAAAGAAAACAACAGCGCGTCAAAAAGGCGGAGAGATTGCGCTTTCAGAAGAAGAAGACGGGGAAATAACCATAGAAGGCGTTGTACAGGAAGTCTTTCAAGGAGAAAGAGATGAAATATAAAATATTGGATCTAATTGTTTTTTTGGCGCTTTTTATTTCTTGCTCAAAAAAAGCAGATTTCAACGAACTCATAGATTCCGCAGGTTTTCATCTTGAGAGGGTAAACAGGTTGAAGACAGGTTACGAAGATTCACAAGAGGTGAGAGAGCTTCTGGATAAAGCTCTCAAGGAAAGCGAAAAAGCGGTGGAGTTAAGACCCGAATCTCCTGAGGCAAACGGGCTTTACGCGAGAGCTCTTTACGCGTCGGGAAGAATTCAAGAAGCCTACGGGGCGTCTGTTGTCTGTCTTAGAGCTGATTCTCTCAACTCAAACGGTAACCTGGCGATGGGCAACGTCTTCAGAAGAACGGGAGACCTGGAAAAGGCAGAGTTCTATATTGAAAGGGCTGTACTCTCGGACTCGTCCGATCTCTATTTAAAATATTCCCTTGCCCTTTTGTACCAGGAGAGAAGAAAATTTTTCGACGCCGAAAGCATACTTGAAAACCTTCTTGATAAAGAACCCGATAATATTCGGTTTCTTTACTCTCTCGCGGCTGTAAACGAAGAACAAAGGGACCTCGTGAAAGCCGAAAGGCTTTTCAGAGAACTCACGGAGAAGGAGCCGGAAAACCCTGACCTTTGGAGGTCCTACGCAATGCTGCTGGAAAAGGGCGGGGACACTGCAGGATCGAAAATACTTTATTTTAAAGCGGATTCCATTGAGTATTCATTGAACAATGAATAGTTACGGGCTTCACATACTGACGATCGGTCTTTTAATTCTCGCCGGCAACCTCGGGGGCAGAATCGCAAGAAGGCTCAGAATAAGCGAGATAATTGGACAGATCATGGGTGGTATCGTGATCGGGCCCCTGGCGATTCTCGTTTTGAGGAACATTTCAGACGATGTCGCGATAATTTATTCAAGGGAGTTTATCTCTTTTCAATTCGTAATTTTCGCCTTTCTTTCTCTAATAGCCTTTGGAATCGGAGAGGAACTCCACTTCACGAGGCTGAAAAAGATTTTTAAGAGGGTTTTTTGGGTCTCTATAGCAAATGTGGCGCTCACATTCACTTTGGTTTTTCTGGCTTTTCTCTTCTACGGAAAAATCGTTCAAGAGTCGGGAATAGACCTTTTATTGTCTTTACTGATAGCGTCAATAGCGATCGCGCAGTCTCCGGCAATAATATTCGCAATAATGAACAGGTATGAAATAGAAGGAGATATAAGAAACATAATCGGAAACATCATGGCTATAGTTGACCTTTTCGCCATTTTTATATTTTCCGTTCTTATCCAAATCAAAACTCAGACGGGAACCGATATCTCTGTTTTAAAAACGACCAAGGATATCGGTTTGGCTTTTTTGATTGGAATGGCAGCTTTCGTCTTTCTCTGGATTCTGATACACGGCATAAGCAAAGATGAAAAAAAGAGAAAAGCGGATTTTTTCATGCTGAAACTTCTGACAGAACATCCTGCTCCGTCCATGGAAATGTTTCTTACTGTCGCCGGAATCGTCACGGTGATAACAGGAATATCCATTTTACTGCATCTGCCTTTTCTCATCGCCGTCCTCGTAGCCGGAGCCTTGATAGCAAATTTTTCCGGTTCGCTTATTTTTGATTCAATGAAGATTGAAAACATAATGCCCGCTTTTAATCTGCTCTTTTTCGCTTTGATAGGAGCGGAAATAGATTTTAGCAAATTCAGCACTCCGATTCTTGTCCCGATTATGATATATGTTATCATAAGAGCTTTGAGTCAATACACAAGCGTAAAAATTGTTTTGAAAATTATGAAAAATGAACCGAAAATTGTAAATTGCGTTCCTCCTCTAATGATCCCTCAAGATGGAGTAGCCGCTGTGGAAGCGGCTTTTCTTGTGAGTGTTCTCGGAAGCCCGGGACAGACAGTCGCGGACATTGTCATTCCGTCGCTCGTGATATTTTCCGTATTCGGAGTTTTTCTGACCGAAAGGTACATAAAAAAATGGCAGAACTGGGTAATCGGAGAAGCTGAGGTGGTCAAAGGAGAAAAAATTCTGCCGAAAAGACACCGTTTCAACAGGGACGATATAGCATACGTTGACCTAGAAGATGAAAACGACAGAAAGGGAACGATAGAAGCCCTCGCGATAGAAGGCGAAAAAAGAGGCTTTTTCCCGGATAAAAACGCGGTGATAGACGCGTCCAACATAAGGGAGACCCTGCAAGAGACAATCCTGATGGAAGGAATCGTTTTGCCTCACTGCAGACTGAGAGCCATGAAAAAACCCAAAATAGTTTTCGGGATTTCTTCAAAAGGCGTGATGTGGGGTAAAAAAGCCCACAGAGCAAACATCATCATTCTTTTGATTTCGCCCACCGTAATGCCTGAACTTCATTTGGGAGCCCTATCCTATATAGCTTTCACTTGCAAAGAGACAATGGGATTCAAAGGAATGGGGCCGGAAGAAATCAAAAACGCTATGACCTCTCTTCCCGCGGTGGCAACATGAACAATTTTTTACCAGTTTTCATTTCTGAAAAGTTCTCGAAAAACGAATTGAATGGGAAGACGAGAGGCTCGGCTCTTTTTGTAGACCTCGGCGGCTTCACTAAGATGACTGAAATGTTCTTCAGAAAAGGGGATAAAGGCGCCGAGGAAATTTCAAAACAGCTCTTGTGGATTTTCGATTTGCCGGTAAAAGCTGTTCATGGCTACAGAGGCCACATAACGACTTTTGCTGGAGATGCCTTCACGGCAATATTCCCTGAGGACGACGGATCCAGAGCGTATTCGGCGGCGTCTATTTTGACGGATTTTTTTCAAAGGGAAGGCAGAAGAAACACTGAAATCGGAGAACTGACATTCACATGTAAAAGCGGAGTGGGGCAGGGGGAAATCGAGTGGGAAATAATTGAACTTGACAAAAAATTGAACACATACATTTTCACAGGATCCGCTATTGAAAACGCTCTGAAAGAAATCGAAGATACCGGAACTGGAAAAATTGGCTGGAGTGGTAAACGAGAAGTGGATGCAGGTGAACCTTTTCAAGATGCCTGGTCTATTCCCGATGATGTCGTTTTGAAATTTATACCTCAATCAATTCTGAACGCGTGGAATAAAAGCGAATTGAGACACGCGACGACTGTGTTTGTAAACCTGGTAAGACCTGAGAGGGGCAATACCAGCGAAGTCATCAGAAGTATATATAATACCGCAGATGAATTCGGAGGGTATTTAAACAAAGTTGATTTCGGAGACAAAGGGACTCTCGCTCTGGTTCTTTTCGGGGCTCCTGAAGCGAGAGAGAACCCGGAGGATCTCGCTCTAAGGTTTTGCGTAAAATTGAAAAAACAGATTTCTTCTTTAAAAATCGGAGTCGACAGCGGTCTTGTTTACGCCGGCAGAACAGGCGGGTCGGAGAGGTTTGAGTGGACTTGTTTGGGAAACGTGGTCAACACTTCGGCGAGAATAATGAGTTCCTGTAAAGAAAACGAAATCCTCGTTTCGGATAGCGTAAAAAAAAGAGTTGAAAAAACCGCTGTATTTGTTCAAAGGGGAGAAGTGAAATTCAAGGGCAGATCGGAACCCGAAAAAATTTACGAAATCACGGGATTGAAAAACGCCAAAATACTTTCTTTCAAATACAAAATGGTCGGAAGAAGAGATGAACTTAAAAAGCTCGAAGATTTCACAAACAAAATAACGGTTGAAAAGTCAAACGCGGGTGTCTGCTATATTTACGGAGACGCCGGAATAGGGAAGAGCAGACTTGTCTGGGAGCTTATCGAGAATTATAAAGCTCAGGGAGTCGACATTTCTGTTATGCACCTTCAGTGCGATGAGACGGCAAGGTATCCATGGTTCCCTGTCTCGACTTGGCTTATCGATTTTTTGAATCCTGACAGGAGAGATTTAACAACTAAAAATATTGCGCAAGAACTCGAAGGGCTTGGCATTTCAGGAGCGGCGAAAAAAGCATGGGCTATTTCCGATATAATTGGCGTTTCTCCGGGCGACAAAACCTACGAAGAACAGAACGAAGAAAGGAAAAAAGAAAGCCAGATATTTTCACTTAAGGAATTCGTGAAAGTCCTTTCAAAAAAATCACCCTTAATTGTATTTGTCGACGATCTTCACAGTATCGACGAGCTGACTCTCGAATGGCTTTCTGCGCTGACTAGAAATGTCCCGGATTATCCATTCGCAGTTGTCTGCACTTCCAGATTTGACGAAAAAGGAGGGAAACCGAGAATAAATCTCGACCGGAGAGTCAAAGAAATGGAAATTGTCCTCGGCTCTTTTGAGACGCCAGAACTGATTACGGACATGTTCAAAGGAATAACTGGGGAAGAACCTTCCAAACCGACAACAAATTATCTTCTCGACAACACCGGGGGTAATCCTTTTTTCCTCGAGCAGACAATAATTTTTTTGAAAGAAAGAGAGATGCTCACTGGTTCACCGATGACGATTGACGGTAAAATCGAAAGACTTCCGGATTCACTCAACGACTTGCTGACGGCGAGACTTGATTCAATGGATTACGAATTGAGAGAGATAATAAAAAAAGCGGCGGTGATAGGAGAACGGTTCCTAGTTGAAATACTGCGCTGTATCATTGAGGAGAGTGTCAAAGACGAACTTGAATTTTTTCTCGACAAAGGCGAGCAAGGGCAAATCATCGCGAGAGAACTAAACTACGAAAATATATATATGTTCAGACACGCCATGCTCAGAGAAGCGGCTTACCAGCTTTATCTGCCTTCAGAAAGAATGATTTTGCACGGTCAAATATTCGAGATAGCTCAAAAAATTCTTTCGAGAGAAATTGAAATACACACAAAACTTCTTCTCGAGCAAGCAGAGAAAGCCGAACAGTGGTCTAAATGGGAAGAATACGCGAAAGACTACGTCAATATCATGCTTAAAAAAAACGCGAACAAAGAATCGCTGAGGATATGCGGAAAACTCGCCAAGTATTACGTGAAAATAGGTGACTATTTAAAATGGGCTGAAAACGAACTGATGACCGGAAAAATACTCAAAAAAACAGGACAGCTCAAGGAAGCCCACGATAAAATAGTAGGGGCTATAGAAAAATTCGGCAAGAATCCAGACATTCTCGCTGAAGCCTACAATGAACTTGGCACGGTTTTTCTCAAAGACGGAGAATTCGACAAAGCACTCGCCAGTTTTGAAAGAGCGCTTGAGTATTCAAAAATTATCGCGGGTCAAAAATTAGAAAGCAGAACTTTCGGAAATTTCGGAGTTCTTTACGCCACAAAAAAGAATTTCGAAAAAGCTCTTGAAAGCTATGAAAAAGCGAAGGAAATAGCCGTTGCAACAGGAGACAAAACTTCTGAAGCTCTCGCTATGTCGAACATCGGAGCGATATTGGCTCAGCAGAACAAATACAAAGAAGCCGAGAAACACTTCGACAAGAGTTTTGAAATCGCCAGTGAAAACGGTTTAAGCGAAGAAAAAGCAGCCGCTCACATAAACCTGGGAAATCTTCAGGCGATAAAGGGAAGAATAGCGGATGCTGAAAAACACTTTGACGAAGCACTGAAAATATTCAGAGAATCCGGCACAAGAGAAGGTGAAGTTTATTGTCTTTACAACATAAGCGAGATGAAAAAACACGAGGACAAATTCAACGAAGCTCTGAAATACACCGTTGAGGCCATGGAAATCGCGAAGGAAATCGGAAGCATAAGATGGGAAATAAAAGTCTTGGCTCAAACCGGGGATTTGAAATACAGAATGTCCGAACCCGAGGAAGCCTTGGAGTCTTTTATCGAGGCTCTGAAACTTTGTGAATTAAGAGAAGATTTGGAGACGGAGACTGAAATATTGTTTGAAATCGCAAAACTCTACAAAAGGATAAACGATTTTTCTAAAAGTCACGACTACCTAGAAAAAGCATTTACTCTCTCTGAGAGAATCCAGAATCCGGCTCTGAGAAGCGACATAGCTTATAACATAGCCTGCCTCTTCGCCGACTGCGGTTCTTTCAACAAAGCAGCCAAGTATCTCGATGTCGTGATGAAACTCGGAGATAAAGAAGGCAAAGTCAAACTTTTCAGGGAAAAATACGGTTATTAACCATATTTGACAGGGTCAAATATGGAGACCGGAGCAAACAATCTATACAACTGATCTTATACAAAACACCAAATAAACTTATTTAGCAGGTTCAAATATGAGGTCGCAGTTTAAGAATTTGTGAACATTAGATTTATAAAGTTTAGAAAATTTGTTTACTTTCGCTCAATCAAAATCTTTTAATTCAAAAAAGATTGAAAGAAACCAGTTCTTTCTTTGAGATTATACCTCAAAAGACAAAGTCAATATTTTAACTCGTTGCCGAAGAGGTTTATCTTTGTGGAAGTCTGAGGTTTTGTCTTTTTTACCTCGATGAGGTTCAACACGTCGTATCCTTTTTTCTTTAGGAACCTCAGCATTTGACGGTTGTCGGGGTGTACCCATATATAGAGCTGATCCGCTCCATGTTCTTTGGCGTAATTCTCCGTGAAGTCGAAGAGCATTGACGCGTTTTCGAAACCTCTGAATTTTCTGTCTACGAATAGCCATTCAAGCCAGTGGGTTTCGGCCTCGGACTTCAGAACCGAAAAACCCATGAGCATTTCATCGTCGTAAAGACCGAAGACTGTCCTGTTTTCCGTGAAATACTGCGCGGTTTCATCGTAAGCGTCTTTGATGGTGTATTCGACAGGTGATTTGTTCAGTTTTGCCAGGATCTGCCTGAATTCATAGACCATGAGGACGAGTTCGGATCCGGGAGTTTCAAGACAGCGGATTTCTTTCATAATAACAGCCTCGCATCGAATAATTCCAATTATATTTTATAACCAAGAATAAAAAAACAAAACGATTTTTTACTGATATAAACTCGTTTCTGGTGTGCGCAGTCGTATTAAAATCCACGCATTGTGATCAATATTTATTCGAATGCCCATTCGAAGATTCCGTTTATATGGTCCATCCGTAAAAATTAAAGGCAGAAAAAAATTGAATCGAGGTTATATATGCGGCTTTCAAATACAATTTCCGTGCTTTCAGAGAAAAAACTTCTATTCGGAAATAATTCCAAGTTTACATTATAGTGAATATAATCAATGTCATGGACATCTATAAGTGCTGGAGTCATTTGATTTTTGATTTCATTTGGATTGTTGTAGGCATGATATTCGTTAAACAAAGATAGAGAAATTACAATCAAAGGAATAATGTTTTATATATCGCTTGACGAATTATTCCCGACTGCGGAAGAGTACAGTGAACATCATCTTGCGACAGAAGGATTCATAGCGTGAATGGTCGTCCTGGCCGTCAGTCTTCTGTTGTTTGTCTGAAATAATCTTAAAACTGAAAAAAATTGAAAGGACTTGTTTATGGTTATTATCGAATACTCCCGGAATTGGCCAAAACAGTTCAGCCTGATAAGAGTCGAACTTGAAAAGCATTTAAGCAACTTTGTAAGGATTGAGCATATAGGAAGCACTTCGATTCCAGGGATGAAGGCAAAACCTGTTATCGATATCGATATCGAGATACGGGACATGAATATTTTTGAATTGACAAATAGCGAACTCGGAAAAATCGGTTATTATCACAACGGGGATCAGGGAATACCCGGCAGGGAAGCATTCAAAAGAACAGGTGACGACAATCACCAGATTTTCGACAATATAGAGCATCACCTTTACATCTGCCCTTCAGATTCAGTTGAACTGAGCAATCATCTTCTGTTCAGGGATTATTTAAAAAAACACAGGGAATACGCGGACAGATACAACAGCATCAAACTTGAAATACTTTCAAAACATGGCGAAAAAAACCTTGAAAAGTACATCGAAGTGAAAGAAAACGAATACAGATGGTTTTTCACGGAGGTCATCGAATTGAGTAGAAAGGGAAAAAAGAAAGCATGAAATTATTTTATCCAATTATTTTGATCTTTACCGTCTCGGCATCGGTTTTTGCCTGCGGCAGAATTGGCCGTAATGTTAAGAAGGGCTTCAAATCCATAAAAGAGTATGCATCGGGAAGAATTGACCAAGTCGCCGAAAAGGTGTTTCCGGTGTTTGACTCAGACACGCCTGACACCGAGAACAACAGACGCAGATTTATAGAATTCATAGGGGTCGATCTGACCCCGGACATAAGAAGCATATACTGTTTTGACGACGCGATTGGAGCCGATAGGGACTACATGTTCGCCTTTGACTGTTTACCCTCGACTTCGGAGAAGATAATCATTAGGCATAGATTGACCATTGACACCGTGAATTCCGACAACGGCTTTTTCATGCAGGACGATTTTGAATGGTGGGACAAGGAGAAGATTGCGGAACTCGATAAATACTCCTGGACCGACGGAGCCCGTAACCACAAGTATTACTGGTACGACAATTTAAACGGAAAAGCGTACTTCTTCGAGTTTGACATGTAACAGGGAGGTTTTAATGGCTGATCTTATCAACTGGTTCGAGATTCCGGTGAATGATTTCGACAGGGCTGCGGAATTCTACGGAAGAATATTGAATGGTGAAGTGATAAAAGAGGATTTTGCGGGGACAATGATGGGTTTTCTTCCCATGGAAGGCGACGGAATCGGAGGAGCCATTTCAAAAGCAGAGGGTTTTGAACCTTCTGATGAGGGTACGCTGGTCTACTTCAACTGCGGGGAAGACCTCGCACCTACACTGGAAAGAATTGAATCTGCCGGTGGAAAAGTTGTTGTTCCCAAAACATTGATATCCCCTGAAATAGGTTATTTCGCGATATTTATAGACACCGAAGGAAATAAATTAGCCCTGCATTCTAAGAAATAGCTAAGATAATTGCACACGAAAATCATTACATATTTTTTTAAGTATTTATCTCAATTCATTTCATCAAAGTTTCCGCACTTGCATCTCTAACAATAATTGTTCTTACTCTTCTATTCCGCTCTAAAATACCATTTACTATTTATTTACTCCCTGCACCCATACCACGATTTGCTTTCCTTTTTCCTCCAAAATAACTCTCATCCAATTCAATTTCTCCTTTGAATCTCCTTATATTCTTCATACAAATTTCAGCAATTTTCAATCTTATCATTTTATAAAATTTGTTGGCCGTATTTCCATGAACCTTTGCATAATCTTCTGCTTGTAACGCTGGTTTTCAAAGTGAAAATGCACGGAACAAATCATTTATCTGCTTATTTGTTTCTTCGAGTATTTCACTTTCATGCACTAAAATCATTTCAGTTTTCAATAATTGCATGTGCAATTACCATAGATCTTTGCATGTTTGTTTTCAAGTAGTTGCCACTGCGTCAGGTTTGTTACAGAGTTATTGATTGAACGTCGAATATAGATTGGAATATGCGGAATTTTGGTTTTGATAGCTCTAAAACAAAAATGTCTATGGCCATGAAAATTAGAGCTGACAGAAGCTATAAAATTGCAGACAATCCAAGAATTCGGAAAATCAACTTATTTCATATATCTGTAATTTTTCTGCCATGGATAAGGGGGGGCTATAAGCCCCCTATTGTTAAATCATCTTGTATCAGTTTACTATCGAGAACTTCTCAGAAACCGTTTTTCCAGGAACAGTCAGCAGCATTATGTAGTTGCCGGAAGTAACTCCGTCAGA
>JAFGON010000063.1 GCA_016926475.1 candidate division WOR-3 bacterium
AGACGACCTTTTCTTTCTAATACAAGCTTTTTCCGAGTCTGGAATGAAATCAAACGATTTCTATTTTCTTGAAGAACTTCTGGAGCTTTTTGAAAAAGAAAAAAACCCTCCGAATACACTCATGGTATTTTTGAAAAGAACACTCGAAAAAAAAGAGGAAGTTGAGCTTCACTGGGAAACTCCCAAGTGATACGACTTCAATCCGCTGGAAACGTATCTTCTAAAGAGGAGTTTAAGGGCGAAGTTTGATATAAAGAGGCGGTCTGTGGACCGCCTCTTGAGGTTTCACTGAACTTTGATCAAAATTTTCGAATCGTTACGGTCGGGTGATGTCAGCTCGACCCTGTATATTCCAGCCGAAACTTCTCTTCCGGAATCGTCTTTTCCGTCCCACGCAAAGGACGTGTTGGAATCCAGCTCTCTGTTCACAGCGATTGTCCTTACAGTTCTGCCGCTAACGTCGAATATTCTGAGGGAGACAGATGAAGCGGAGGATATTTGGACCGGGATGAAAGCTGTTCCGACGAACGGGTTGGGGTAAAAATCACCTAAACCGAAAATATCAGACAGGACGGGAGAGGAAGGCGTCTCCTCGACTGCGTTGAGTCCTGAAATGTCTATCTTGTTGCTCTGGTGGATGTATTTAGGGGATCCGTGAGTCTGAAGCCATACGGCAAAATAAATTGCGCCTTCTTCGTAGTTCCACCATGTAGTGTCCAACGTGAAAGGAATTGATACTTCGAGGGTTTCAGGGTAAGTTCCGGAAAACGTGACAGTAGTTCCGTTGTAATTTGGGCACATCCTTCGCATGGGGTAATGAAAATCCGAGAAATATCCATGGGGGTAGGGCACTACTTTTGAAACTGCCGCGAAGTGCAACCTGAAAGGTCCGGTGCCGATGGAAGCTTCAAGGATAAGAGTGGCTCTTACATTACCGGAATGCGTCGAAGGGTCGAAATCACCGTCAAGAAAAATGTTCAGATAACAAGGTCTGGTCATCGCCGAAGTAAAAGCGCTTTGAAGATTCGGGTTGGCTGGGTAGAAATTTACATATCCATCCATAAAGGCGTCTGGGACTCCGCTCACACCGTAAAAAGCCTGCCTCCCCTCGTGGTCTGTGTTGTTGAATGGATCAGAAGACGAAACGTGGTATTTAAGGGCAGTGATACTATCGCCCTTGCCTTCAATGAATGAGTTCTGCTGACCAGCATACTGAGCGCAGTAGCCTCAATATGAATAACCGTGGATCTCCAGAAGAGGTCTTCTCACGGCAGAAAAGATAGGACTGGAAAAAAACAGGACTCCCAGAGATAAAAATACAAAAATTTTCTTTATCGGAGGTCTCCTTGATAAAAAGTCAAATTGATTTTAACGAATGTTAGAAAAAAAAGCAAACAAAAAATAATAAAACTGTAAGCCTCGATTATAGGAGAGATGTTTTGCAATTAGAGTTATATAACATTTTTATAGTTGATTGTTTATGTGTTGGGGTGTGTTTTGAAGAGAGGAAATGCGAAATTAAACGGCTTTTGGCAATAGGATTTCAGACGGCATAAAATTCAATAAATATAGATTTTAAAATACTACACGGGGATTTTAAGGAAACATTTATTGAGAAAGGCGGCTTGAGCCGCCTTTCTATCAGAGAATTTTAGCGCCGTTGAAAGTGACTGATTTGAGAAGGTCCTCGGCTTTTCTAACGGCGCTCTGTGGCAGAGGCGCGTACAGGAGGGGTTCCGCGTGGCTCTGACCGTCGTGTATCATCCACCAGATCAAATTTACTGTTTCTCTCGCAGTCTCCATTGATCTGCCGGAGTAATTCTGTTCCTGGTATAGAAGTATCCATGTGAAACCGCTTATAGGATATCCTTCTTCGGCTTCTGTGTCTGTGATGGAGACTTTCATGTCGGGCGGCATATCTACGTTGGCGGCGGCGCTCACCGTTTCAATACTGGGGTATACATACCTTCCGCTTTTGTTTTGAATTGTGGCGACAGGCATGTCGTTTGAAAGCGCGTATATCAATTCTACGTAGCCAATGGAACCTGGAGTGGACTGAACCAGACCCGCAACGCCTGGGTTTTGATTTCCGGCGAGACCAACCGGCCAATCCAACGATTTTCCGCAACCGACTCTTGACGCCCAGTCTGTGCTGACTTTTGTCAGGTAATCGCTGAAAATGTATGTGGTTCCGCTTCCATCCGCTCTGTGTACTACGACTATTTCGGTGTTTGGAAGTTCTACGCCAGAGTTTATGGTTTGAATTGCGGGGTCGTTCCATTTTGTTATTTCACCGAGAAATATCTGGGCTATCACTTCGGAGGTCAGTTTAAGGTTGGGATTGCCAGGAAGGTTATATGTTATGACTACAGCTCCGAGACAAGTCGGTATATGAAGTACGTTTCCGCCGGCTTTTTCAATTTCTGAATCCTTCATCGGTGCATCCGACCCGGCAAAATCTACGGTCTTTTCAATCAGTTGGTTTATGCCGCCTCCCGAACCTACGGGATTGTAGTTTACCTGATTGCCGGTAAGAGAATGGTAAGTGTCAAAAGCTTTGGCGTAAAAAGGATAAGGGAATGACGCTCCAGCAGCTTTTAAATCCACCGCTGAAATAGCCGAAGTCAAAACAACGCTTCCAGCAAATAACAATGTCAAAAATTTCTTCACAATTCCTCCTTTTGTTTTATTGCTAAGAATTTAAAGAGAAATCGTTATTTTAAAATAAATTCAATATTAAAATTTAGTTAAAATGGATTGGAAAATTCGGATTTTTGAAAAGGAATAAATATATACAAGCGAAAAGCATATTGTAGAACGGCAATTTGCAGAACTGAAAAATTTATTCCAGATTTCTTCCTATTTGAAACTTGATACCTGTTGGGGTAGGAAGGTTTCTAATCCTGTTTAAAAAAAAGGAAACCCATAATTCGATTGAAAACGAATATTTATCAAGATTGTACCCAATGCCGGGAGATAAATTGAAAAGGAAAAGAAATTTTCTTTTTTAAGAATCAGAGATCTGATTTCACAGAATCAGAGATCTGATTTCACAGAATCAGAGGCCTGATTTCAGAATCAGAGGGATAATTGCCGCAAAACCGGCGCCTATTTGAGGCTTAAAATTCACCTCGCCGAAATTCTTTATCAGACCCGCGTCAAAAGCGAAGGGATTACCTTTTGCTGGTATCACATAAGCGTCTATTTGCGCGGAAATATCATCTTGCAGAAAACGAGTGTAACCCAAGCCGATCAGCAACTCACCGCTCAAGACAACTGAAATCTCTACCCGGTTTAAGTCTTGAGAAAAAATAGCCGAGCAGAAGAGAAAAGAAATAATCGAATACTTAAGCATTTTTGGATTTGAACCTGTACCACAACAGAGCTGTTCCGCTTGAAACAAGAGGCAGGGGTATGAGCGAATACATTAAAATTCTTGTGTACAGATCTAATCTTGACCAACCCCTGAAGAATATCAAAAGAGTGGCTGAGAAGACTAGAAATAGAATTCCTCCTGCTCCAGGGAATTTTTTCGAAAAGAAAGAAATGAGAAAGATCAGGACAAAAGGGACGGATTCTATCAGAGCGACGAAACTCAGGCCGTGAGATAGGATTACGAACAATAGCCAGAAAAATGAAAAGAAATACCCAATCCACTGCGCTGTAGGAACAGCGCCATAATCCATATAAAGGCTTGCCAATAGTTTTACCACAAACGGAACAATCATCAGCATGTAAAATTGAGGAGGAGGGTTCAGTCCTTTGGAGATATACTCCCTGTTTATCGTCAGAAGAAGAAGCAAAATAAATACATAAAATGTTATGTGGCTTGATAAGTGGCTTATCGCTATCTGTCTCTCATCTACGACATTTTTTCTTTTAAACTCCAAGATCAAAGGAGATATGAAGACGACGGAAACAGAGACAACGAAAAACCAGTAGGGAAGTGATGTGGCTAAAAATAATGTTATAATTATAAAGATTAGCCA
This sequence comes from candidate division WOR-3 bacterium, assembly GCA_016926475.1. Classification (NCBI taxonomy): domain Bacteria; kingdom Pseudomonadati; phylum Caldifarciminota; species Caldifarciminota bacterium. The sequence continues at coordinate 3,990 of JAFGON010000063.1, forward strand.
AATATTTCTCAAAGTACTCTCGGGAATTTTCATTTTGACCTCTCTTTTTTAATCATTTTCTTCAAGAAAAAAAAGGGATTCTACATCAGCCTCTAAAATTTTTGATATCTTCAGAGCGAGTTTTACAGATGGATTAAAGGAGCCCTTTTCTATTGCTATAATCGTCTGTCTTGTCACCCCGGCTTTTTCTGCTAATTCTCTTTGTGTCATGTCGTCTTTTATCAATCGAAAAAGCTTTATTTTGTTTATCATGTTATAAATGTAAATTATTGTTTACTTTTTGTCAAGTATTATTTGCTTGTGCCGTGCTGAAAAATAGAAATATAATTTGAAATAATGTTCTAACTATGATATAAAGCAGAATGCCCAGAACAGTTAGACTAGAGCTGCCAAAATCTCTCTATCTTGTCGAGGCTAGGGGAAACAGAAATCTGCCGATTTTCTGCGAAGAGGAAGAAAAAAATAGATTTCTTACAAAACTTGCTGAATACAAGGAAAAATACGATTTTTCACTCTACGCTTACTCTTTGAGGGATGAATCTTTTCAACTTTTGTTGGAGACCGGGCTTGTCCCACTGTCGAGAGTGATGCAAGGCGTTATGCAATCTTTCACCCAGTGGGTAAACAAAAAACATAAGACTTCAGGGCATCTCTTCGGAAGCAGGTACAAGTCAATTTTATGCGATAAAAACTCTTTTTTTACCGACCTGATAAGTTACGTCAATTCCTGCGGTGAAAACAACGGCAAAAAGCAGTTTTGTTTGAGCTCAAAAGGCGAATATTTGTCGGCTGAAAAGCGTTTACTCGTCGATTTCGACAAAATCCTGAAATATTTGAATTGCGGTGAAGAGGAATTGGTTGCGCGAATAAACCGCGTGCCAACCGAAAGTTTTAGGGTTAAACTTGAAAAAAGCAGGCAAATTTTTGGAGGGGATGGTTTCTTTGAAAATGTCAAATACTCTTCGGGGAAAAAAAACGCAGTTGAAAGACAAAAAGACAAAACTCTTGAAGAAACCGCTCAGATGACAGAAAAGCTGACGGGAATAGACAAAGAAGCACTTTTAGGGTCCAGGCGAAGAAAGGATATAGTAAGGGCTAGGGCTCTTTTTGTCAAATTGTCTCTATTTTTCACCAAGAGCAAAAAAAAGGAAATCGCCTTTTATTTGGACCGAGTACCGAGAAACATACCTTATCTCGAACGCAAAATCAGCGAAACAAAATTCGAAGAATACCTCAGGCGCTTATGAAGGGCAGGTTTTTGGCAAACAAAAAAAGCTCAATTTGAAAGGTGATAAGAGAGGGAATTTTGAAGAAAAATTCAACGGAATGGACCAGAAATTCTGCTTTCTTATTTATAATACTCTTCGGCGTAGTAAGCCTTTTCGCCGACATGAATTATGAGGGAGGGAGAAGCGTCGTCGGGCAGTATCTCAAGCTACTCGGCTCAAGCGCATTTGCGCTCGGAATTGCAGCCGGCGTTGGAGAATTTGCCGGATACGCACTGAGGTTTGTCTCCGGAACAATAGCCGACAAGACCAGAAAATACTGGGTAATAATAATTGTTGGATACGCTATTCAGCTTTGTTCTCTTCCAGCACTCGCTTTTCTCGACAGCTGGCAGCTTGCGGTGGCTTTTTTGTTTTTTGAAAGAGTTGGTAAAGCTATCAGAAAACCCGCACACGACGCTGTCCTTTCTTTCGCGGCGAAAAGAACAGGCAGAGGCTTTGGTTTCGGCCTTCACGAAGCGATGGATCAAATAGGAGCGTTTCTAGGGCCTGCGCTGTTTTCAGCACTTCTTCTGACAACGAGAAGCGAACTTGCTGTTTACAGAAAAGGACTCCTTTTTCTCTTCATACCGGCGGGAATAGTCATCGCGATCACAATATTCGCAAGTTTCTTGTTTCCGCATCCGGAAAAGTTCGAGATCAAATCAAAAAAACCCGAAATTTCGACAAAAGGATATTCACGTCATTATTGGATCATAGTAATTTCTGCGGGTCTTCTCGCAATGGGGATTACAGATTTTCCTTTGATAGGTCTTCACTTGAAAAATTTCGGAAGTTTTAAAGAAGCGATGATACCGCTTCTATACGCGGGGGCGATGGCAATAGACGCTGTGTCTGCGATTATTCTGGGAGTTTTATACGACAGGATCGGATTAAAAGTACTTGCGGTTCTTTTCATAGTTGAAGTATTCACAGCGCCGCTCGTTTTTTTGGGTTCTTTCTGGTTTATAATCGCGGGGATGTCTCTATGGGGGATCAGCGTCGGAACACAGGAGTCCATTCTCAAAGCTTCAATATCGGATCTCGTCCACCAAAACAGAAGAGCTCAAGCTTTTGGTCTTTTCAATATGATATTCGGAGCATTATGGTTTTTAGGCAGCGCTGTCATGGGTTTTCTATACGACAAAATCGGTTCTTCAGCGCTCGTTTTTTTTTCTGTCGCCGTTCAGTTTTCCGCCGCACTGTTCTTTATGACTATTTTCTTTAAAAGAAAAAATGCCGCTGTCAGTTGATAATTTTCTTTCTGAATTCATTTTTGTTTTAATTTTCTTGGTGTTAAGGGTATGAAGAGAATTGTAAAACAGGGTATCAAGCTGAAAATGATTATTTCATTGTCTAATGCGAAAACCCAAGAATTTTAAGACGGAAATACTCTTTGACGGGATAAGACAATAGAATCCTTTTTTGTCATGTAAAAAAAGTAAAAGAGGGAAAGGTTTTCCTTTCCCTCTTTTTATAAGGAATATTTCAGTTTACTATCGAGAACTTCTCAGAAACCGTTTTTCCAGGAACAGTCAGCAGCATTATGTAGTTGCCGGAAGTAACTCCGTCAGA